>DASYKL010000218.1:0-19612 GCA_035995405.1 Chloroflexota bacterium | reverse complement strand
CCATGCGCCAATCGACGCCAGGACGTGGGCCTCCAGGCGAACCGCCCCGGTCGCCCGCACCGCGACCAGAGCACTCGCCAGCGTCGCCCCGGCGGATTCGAGGTGGCTGAGGCGTAATTGCAGACTGCCGAGCAAGATCTGTGTGGAAGCCAGGAGGGAACGATCGCCGAGTACGCGCCAATGCGCAATCGACGCGGCCAGGGCACGCTGTGCCGCGCCGTAGTCACCGCACCGGATGCAGACCAGTCCCAGGTTGTAGAGAACCACACCTAACTCTCTGGACTCACCGTCGGGTGCCAGAATGCGTTCAGCGGCTTCGAGTGCCTCGCGAGCCTCAGTCGTTTGACCGCGCACGCTGAGGCACACGCCGCGCAGGCCGAACGCTCGTCCTTCACGCAATCGGCGCACAGGCGTAGGTAAGTTGGACCGCCGCAGCAGGAACTCGGCCGAGGTGAGCCAATCGTCGGCCGCCGTCGCATCCCCCGTGTAGCGGGCGATATTTGCCAGCTCGATCAGCGCACTCACCTGGACCGCGGCACTCCCTGACCGTCCACCAAGCTCGAGCGCAGCTTCGGCGGCCCGTTGCGCGGGCTCGGGAAAGCCGCCCTGGATCAGCACATGTGCTTCGGACAGGAGCAAATCCGGATCGGCAGACCGCACGACCTCGGGGAGAAGCTTGAGCAGCTGCAATGCCGCCGCCCAGCGTCCGACGCGCATAGCATCGTCTACACCCTGGCGGACCAATCCGACGGCATCGTCGACGCGGCCCAGCTCCTGGCAGGCACGAACCGCCCCTGCCGTGTCTCGCGACCCCATGGCCAGGCTGCGCGCGATCGTCCATGCGCGGTCGCTACGTCCGCGGCCGGAACACCGCAGGCGTTCGAGCAGCGTGTCGCGTACCAACGCGTGGATGCGGTAGTTGCCACCCTCGCCACGAATGAGGAAGGCGCAGCGTTCGGCCAGCGTGGCCAGCCGAGACGCCCACGCGCCGTTACCCAGCAACAGCTCCAGCGCCCTCGGCGTGACGGTTTCTACGACGGACAATGTCTCAAGCCAGCGTCGTTCTTGTGGACGCAGGTGGGCCAGAACCTCTTTCTCGACAAAACCAGCCAGCATCTGGCCGCCCGCCACTCCGAGATGGCCTGGCGCGCCGCCCAGGAGAATGCCGGCAATCCATCCCGCGGCCTGCGCATCCCGCTCTGCGTTCCCGCCGATCGCGGCGCGCAGCTGCGCCGTCTCGTCCACCGTCAACCGCAGATCGTCGAGACCGAGCACGAAGATGCGGCCATCGCTGGCCAGCTCGGTCGCCGAAAGCAGCGGCGGCACCCGCGCCGTAATAACCACCTGCCCCCCGTCAGGGAGGCGACGAATGAGTGCGTCGACCGATTGGTGCGCTTCGGGGGCATCACCGAGCAGATGGAAATCGTCGAGCACAAGGATAAAGTCAGCTGCTAGGCGTCGCAGGTCTGCCGCCAAGAAGCGTCCGAGTCCGGCCCCGTCAGCGCCTTGGCCCAGGCCACGCCGCAGCTCCGGTACAGCGTTGCCATCGCCGAAGGCGACTTCCAGTGCCTCGGCTACATCCTTGAACAGGTAAGCCGTGTCGGCGTGGCCGGGTTGCAGCGTGACCCAGGCCACCACCGCGCCGCTCTCCCTGGCGTAGGCAGCCGCGAGTGTGCTCTTGCCGAAACCAGCCGGCGCCAGCAGCACGACCAGGGGACAACTCCCGTGAGCGTGCAGAATTTCCAAAAGGCGCTCACGACGTAATTCGTGGCGCGCGGGGGCGGGGACACTCGCGACGCTGTTCATCGTATGTGCGGGTGAACAGATCAGGCGGCTGACCTGTCCAGCCTGACTAGGGTACTAGAGGCGCGCGTGCGGCTGAACACCCAGCATTGAGCAGGAATTGAGTCCTGAGGCAAATCGCCCGGCAACACTGGCAAACACAGGTCAATTGAACGTGTTGTTCCTCGCCGTAATTGCGTTGACACTAGGAGCCTTAGTCGGCCTGCTGCGCGGCGGCAGGCTGGCCGAGCTAGCACGCTATCGCGTACGCTTGAAGTGGCTGGCCGTACTGTGTTGGCTGCTGCAGGTCGGCCTTTTCCTGTCACCGCTTGGTCGATTTGTGGATCCCTGGGCCGGCAGTCTGCACTTCGCTAGTGCCGTGCTGATTGGACTTGTCATCCTGAGCAACCGCCACATTCGTGGGCTGTCAGTTGTTGGGCTCGGTCTATTGTTGAACGCATTGGTGTATGCCGCCAACGGTGGGTTCATGCCGGTGGCCGAAGGCGCTCTCATCGCCGCGGGCAGCGAGACCGAGCTGGTCTTACTCCAGGAGGGCCGAATTCAAAAAACGTTCCTTATGGAGCCTGCAACGCCGCTGGCAGTTTTGGGCGACGTGGTTCCGATCGGTTTTATCCACAAGGTCTACAGCCCAGGGGACCTGGTGGCGACCGTCGGCGTGTTCGTCTTGATGGTGGCCGGCATGGAGCCACGGACGCACGTGCGACGAATCTGGTACGCCAAAAGTGGTAACCAGATCCACGCCTGACCATGGCACAGTCGGAAGATGAGCGGATGATGTGGTTGAGCGAGGCTCACGCGATTGTGAGCCGCTGGGAAGAACGAGGCGGTGCGCCCATCCTGTCGGTCTATCACGCAGCGCTACTCGCCGATAGCATCGCCACCGCGTTGCAGAGCGCCTATGATCGCGGCAAGGCGGCCGCCAAAGACTGAGTCAATTATGCGGCTGCAAGTGCCTCGCTGTACTCCGCGCGCATTTTGTCGCCGCCTTTCGTTCGCCATTCGGCGACCAGGCCATCCAGGTCGGAAATCGGACGGCGGCCTTGCACGATGTCTGAGACACCGCCGTACAGGGTGGTCTGGGCGGGAATGCCCTGGTTGAAAGCCGTCTGTGAATACAGACCCAGCGTCGGATCTGGTTGCATGGCGGCGATCATGGCTTCCTCGGCGGCGTGCGTAACCGTGGCGAATTCCTGCGACCGGTTGGTGCTGTACAGGGCATAGGGCGGCGAGCTGATATAGCGCCAGGTCGCGGTCAACTCGGCGCGGCCCTGATCGGTCGGACTCGGCGCTCCAGCGTCGGTGAACCGATAATCGACATCTTTCACGCCATAGTAGTTGAGCAACCATTCATCGGTGCCAAACGGCGCTGCAAAGTGGTCGGCGATCTTCAGAAGCATCTTGGTCCGTTCGGGCGAACTCTGTTGGCGGATGAACGTGATGCCGAAGTTGCCGTTGCCGGCCAGGTAGGTCGGAGCGCTGCCATCGAACGCGAATGGGTGCATCGGCCAGGTCTTGCCAGTGGGATTGCTGCTGGCGATCAGGTCCCAGTTTTGAATGAACTGACCCCACACGCTGACCTGCACGGCAAAGCGTCCGCCGGCGTAGTCGGTGTTGCCGTTCCCGCCATACGTCGGCGTATTGGGGTGGTAAATGCCGGCGGTCCACAGGTCGCGCGCAAACCCAACAGCGGTCTTGAATTCTTCCGTTTCGTAGTCTTTGATCAACTTGCCGCCAGCGTCGAGTCGCCAGTTGTTTGGTGTCTTAAAAACGCCGAGCAGGGCGCTGCCGGTATTCAGCCCGAAGGTCGACGTCCCGCCCGAGGCGATCCCCCACTGGTTTTCTTGCGGCCGCGTCAGCGTCTGGAGGATCCGTTTGAATTCGTCGGCATCCTTTGGCGCATTGGTCATCTGAATACCGGCTTTGTCGAACAGGTCCTTGCGATACGCGAGCGTCGTGCCGATGGGTGCGCGGGCTGACGGGACTGCGTACAGCTTGCCGTCGACCATCCCCGAGCGCCAGGTATACGTCGAGAAGTTGGCCAGATTGGGGAATTCTTTGATTGCGTCGCCGCTAAGAAATGGTGTCAGATCGGCACACCTGTTGCGAGCGAACTGCGGTAAGGCGGCAATCACTCCCAGTGGCTGGGTTGTCGTCGGGTTGTAGATGAAGTCGGGCAGGTCCGACCCGGCGAGCACGACATTAACGGCTGGCGCGTAGTCGGCGCTCGGCACCATTTGCAGTTTCACGTTGACGTTGAGATATTTGTTGATGGCCTGCCAGGCGGCGTTCTGGTCCATTGGCGGGGGCGGGGCATACGTCAAGGCGACGATGGCAGACACGTCGGACCCGTCGCCGGGTGGTTTAGGTACCGATCTGGCCAGGGTGCTGGGAAACTTGAAGAAGGCCGCGTCGAGCCCATTGGCATCGCCAGCCAGGTCCGGCTTGGGGCCATTCTGGAACGGCACATACGTCGGCAGCTTCACGGCGCCAGGGGCAGAGGTCAGCGAGGCCGCATTCGGCGTCGCGCCCATAGCCGCCGCGGCCGTTGGCTGGGCCAGAGTACCGCTGGTTTGTGGCGCAGCCGGCGAGCATGCCTCAAGCAACAGTGGCAGGCTCAGCGTCCCCACGGTGAGCCCCGCCGTAGTGAAGCGGATGAAAGCCCGTCGATTCAGTGTGCCGTGTGCCTGCGATACGTGAGATAGCACGTCTCTTCTCCCCCTTCGTGTCACACTACTGCCGCAGCCATACCTCCGTCGATAGCCGCCTGGCCGGAGACAGGCGTGCGTCGCGTCCTCTCAGCCACGGTAAACGCGAGCGTTGCCGCTCAGCTCAGTTGAGAAGCCAACTGCTCCTCTGTTGGCTCCGCTCAACAGAACCACGGCTCGCTGAGGCGTGGAATCCATGCCGCTTGAGCAGCGGCGGTGGGAACGTCACTGTCAATGGCCAGCGCGGAGTGGGCCAGTCGCCATACGCGAACAAACACCTCGCGGCGCTGCACCCCTTCTCGCTGGCTGGCTTTAACCGCTGCCAGGACATCCGCGAACAGGCGATCGACTCGCGGATCGGGGTGTGCCCACGGATAGCACAGCCCGGCCGCATCGAATGGCTGCACGAGGTCACGCACGTCTGGTACTTCCAGCAGCCGCGAACCAGACGGGATCAAGAGTCGAATGGCGTACTGGATCGACGCGATCTGATCAACCAGATCGAGCTCGAACAGCAGATGCAGCAGGTCGACATACCCGCGCAATGTCGTCCACGGGGTGAACGTGACAAAGGTCGGATTGAGCGTCAAACCGGCCGCGCGACACGCATTGACCGCGTTGATGAAGTCGGCCCGCGTGTGGCGCTTGTCGAACATCTGCAGCGTCCGGTCGTCAACCGCTTCAATGGCGCTTGTGACGAATACACAGCCGGTCTGGACGAGCAGCTGCAAATACTCAGCGTGGCGCAAAAGGTGCTCGACCTTGATCGTCACGTCATACGTCAGGTTCGGCCAACGCTGGTGGAGTTGGACGACAAGGTCAATCGCATGCCGCGGCCCGTTGAAGAAGTCGGGATCGCCGAACGTGATGTGTTGGGCTCCGGTGTCTACTTGTTGCGCAACATCCGCAAGCACGACTTCCTGCTGGACCACGCGAAATTGGCCGCCGTACACCGGTGGAATCGGACAGTGGCGACAGGTGTGCTTGCAGCCGCGCGACGCCTCCGTGGCGCCAACGACGCGGCGTTCGTCTGTACCGATAAGCAATTGGGCATATTCGTCCAGGGCTGGCAGTCCGCGACGATCGGGCGTCACAAAGCGCAAGCGGTCCAGCGACGTACTTCGGATTGGTGACTCCAGCTCGCCGTTCGCCTGGAGCTGCTGGGCGAGCTCAACCAGTCCGGCTTCGAATTCACCGCTGAGGACGGTCTGGACACCAATCTGGCGCAAGTAAGCCTCGTTGTTCGCCGCGTACAGACCGTAGAAACAGAGGTGGGCGCGCGCATTGATCGCGCGAATGCGCGGCACCAGCTGCACCGCGAGCCGCGTCGCGGTGTGCATCGGCACGTAGAGTGCTACCAGGTCCGCGGCGGCGATGCTCGTTTCATCAAGCGCCTGGACCGCCAGGTCGAGACTGGTGACGGACAGGCCAGCCTGGCGTAACCAGGCGGCCGGCGACGCCAGCCCAAAGGGCTGACGGCCGAGTTCATAAGTCGAGATCAGAACGACGTTGAAAACGCGCACCAGGTGTAGCGACACTCTAGCGCCACCCGTACCCAACGGCACGATCCTGCCGACTTCTCGCCCACGGTGCCGCCGCTTTTGGCGTGCACCCGAAAAGCTTGCTGTATGCTGGGCGGCGCGTTCGCTTGCACGGGGGCCGCGGCGACGCGTAGGCAAACCATGGATCAGCAGTCTCATGATGCGTTAGCGCCGACCCGGTCGGCGTTCCTGCCCGGTCAGCCGGGGGTGCTCATCGGCCGCGGCGATGACGTCGCCCGCGTGCTGGAACGGCTCAAGCAGGTAGATGTGCGTTTGCTGACGCTGGTCGGCCCGGCGGGAACAGGCAAGACGCGTCTCGCACTGGCGGCGGCGGCTCAAGCCACCGAGACATTCAGCGACGGCGCGTGGTTTGTGGACCTCTCGCCAGTGCGCGACCCGGATCTCGTGCCGTCGGCCATTGCCACTGCGCTCGGCATCCACGAGAAACGCGATCGAGCGCTCATCGAGACGCTCAAGGACGATCTGTCGACCAGCGACGCCCTTCTCGTGCTCGACAATTTCGAACAGGTGCTCGCGGCCGGGCCGCACCTGGCCGACCTGCTGGGTGCCTGCCCCAGGCTGAAGCTGCTCGTCACGAGCCGGTCCGCGTTGCATCTGCGGTGGGAGCACGAGCTGGCAGTCAGTCCGCTGGCCGTGCCGGATCTTGCACGGCTGCCACCGCCCGATGAGCTGGCCAGGATCGCCTCTGTTGCCTTGTTCGTTGATCGAACCCAACGCGTCGATCCGGAGTTCCGCCTGGATGAGACGAACGCGCGGACGATCGCCGAAATCTGCCTGCGGCTGGATGGGTTGCCACTCGCGATCGAGCTCGCCGCCGCACGCACCCGTGTCCTCCCGCCGCGCGCACTGTTGAGTCGACTCGGCCGGCGACTGGTGGCCCTCGACAACGGGCCGCAAGATCAGCCGGCGCGCCAGCGGTCGCTGCGCGACGCGCTCGATTGGAGCTACGATCTGTTGTCGCCGACGGATCAGGCGCTGTTCCGTCGCCTCGGCGTCTTCGTCGGCGGCTTCGCCCTCGATGCAGTTCTCGAGGTATGCGACCCGCGCGGCTCGCTGGGCCTCGATCTTCTCCATGCGGTCGAGTCACTCGCCGAAAAGAGCCTGCTGCGTCGAGTCGAGCGCATCGGTGAAGAAGAGCCGCGCTTCGGCATGCTCGAAACCATTCGGGATTATGCGCTCGAGCGACTTGATGCCAGCGAGGAACGGGATCTCTTGCGCTACCGCCATGCAGAGTACTACCTGGCCGGCGGAGAAATCGTCATTACCAAGATCAGCAGCGCCCATCAGGCCGCCTGGCTACGGAACCTCGAGCTAGAGCACGACAACATTCGCGCCGCGCTGACCTGGTGCGTCGATGCGCACGCACCCGATCTGGGGTTGCGCGCGGTTGGATTGCTGGCCTGGTTCTGGCATGTCCGCGGCCACGTCGGCGAGGGTCGCGCGCGCGTGAGCGAGCTGCTCGAGGTCGGACGGACGACCGCGCCAAGCCTCGTCGCCGAAGGTCTCCGAATCGCCGGCAGCCTGGCGCTGTCGCAATCGGACGATCGCGCCGCTCGGGAGCTGTTCGAGGAGAGTCTGGCGATTCGACGCCAGGGCGACCTGGCGGGTGTGCTCGGTCCGCTGACCGGGCTGGGCTTCGCGGCCATGCGCCAGGGTGATGACAGCACGGCCAGCGCCTGCTTCCGCGAGGCACTCTGGATCCAGCGCCGTATCCAGGATCAGATCGGTATGGCCGAATCCCTGAATAGCCTCGCCAACATCGCGCACGGACGCGGCGACCTGGTCACCGCCCGCGAGCTGTATGAGCAGAGCCAGATGCTGAACCGCGAGACCGGTTACCGTGCGGACGTCGTCGAGCACAACCTCGGCGTCGTTTCCGAGGAGCAAGGCAACCTGGCTGCCGCGCGGCGATATTTCGAATCGAGTGTTGCAGCCAGGCGCGTTCTCGATGACACGCCGGGACTGGCGCTCTCACTCGCCAAACTCGGCGAGGTCCTCGCGGCTCAAGGGGCTGCCGCCGACGCGCAGCGCGTCCTGGCCGAAGCGGTCGTTCTCCAGCGCGAGCTCGGCGATCTGCCCGGCCTGGCGTTCGTGCTCGAGCGAATAGCGATGGTGGCGACGCACAGCCAACCAGAGCGCGCCCTGCACCTGGCAGGTGCCTGTGCTGCTTTGCGCGAACACCTCGGTACGCCGCTGAGCACGGCCGCGCGGTCGAGCCTGGACGAACGTCTTGCACCGGCCTGGCAAACCTTGAGGAGACAGGACGCGGAGCGCGCTTGGCAGGAAGGTCGCGCGTTGTCAGTCGAGCAAGCCGTCAGCCTGGCGCTGCAGCCAGTAATCCAGGGACACACCGAGCCCGCGCCAGCTGCCACGATCAACCCGTCCGTTGGACTCCTGACACCGCGTGAGCGCGAGGTAGCGGCGCTGGTGGCGCGCGGACTGACGAACCGCCAGATAGCCGTCGCACTGGTGGTCTCTGAACGGACGGCCGACGCTCACGTCAGCAACATCCTGAACAAGCTCGACGTGACATCACGTGTGCAGCTTGCGGCGTGGGTCGTTCGCCATGGCTTGTCGAAAGAGCACGATGATGACATGGTCAGACCGGACTAGGTCTTTGGGCCTAGGCGCCCGGGTGTGCAGGTCGGCGGAACTAGGTGATTCCCACGATGCTGTGCAGGCTGCTTGAGTCTAGGCTGGCTTCACCCTGACCTGGGAGTTCCTCTACCGCCATGACCATCGCTGTATCGCCTTCTACTGTCACCAGCGTCTTGACCGACGAGATGCTCGCCCGTTTCGGCGAGCGTGCCGCGGTGTACGACCGCGAGAATCGCTTCTTCGACGAAGATTTCGAGGAGCTGCGCAGCTCGGGCTACCTGACGTCCGTCGTTCCGACTGATCTGGGCGGCGGCGGCCTTTCGCTCGCCGACATGTGTCGCCTGCAACGCCGCCTGGCCTATTACGCACCCGCCACGGCGCTTGCCGTCAACATGCATACGTACTGGACCGGTGTCGCGGCCGACCTGCGGCGCATGGGCGACAACTCGCTGGAGTGGCTGCTGCGGGAAGCCGTCGCCGGTGAAGTCTTCGCCGCGGGGCACGGTGAATCGGGCAACGACCTGCCGGTCCTGTTGTCATCTTCGAAAGCAGAGCGCGTCGACGGCGGCTACCGCTTCACTGGCCACAAGATGTTCGGTAGCCTGACGCCCGTGTGGACTCGCCTCGGCGTGCACGGGATGGATACGTCTGACCCAGCCGGCCCCAGGATCGTCCACGCATTCTTGCCACGCAGCAGTGACGGCTACACCATCCGCGAAACATGGGACACGCTGGGCATGCGGGCGACCCGCAGCGACGACACGTTGCTGGAGGGCGCGTTTGTGCCAGATCGATACATCGCCCGCATTGTCCCCGCTGGAGCGGTGGATGCATTTGTCGGCGCCATCTTCGCCAACGCCCTGCTCAACTTTGGCGCGATCTACTATTCGATCGCCGAGCGTGCCCGTGATGTGGCCATTACGTCCGTGCACAAGCGGACGTCATTGGCCGTGTCGCGATCGATGGCCTATCACCCCGAGATCCAGCACCTGTTTTCGGAAATGCAGCTGGAGCTGGAGTCGATGTGGCCGCATTTGGAGCGGATCGCTGAAGACTGGTCGGCTGGCGTGGATCACGGCGCGGCGTGGCCGATGAAAATTGTGGCCGCCAAGTACCACTGCGTCGAGGGAGCAAAGAAAGTGGTCGACCTGGCGCTCACGTCGTCCGGCGGGTCGGGCATGTTCAAGAGCAGCGTGCTCGAACGGCTCTACCGCGACGTCCGCGCGGGTGGCTTTCATCCGGCGAACACGATGCTGACGCACGAGATCGTCGGCAAGACGACGCTCGGCATCGGTCTCGACGAACAGCCGCGCTGGGGCTAGCAGTCGCGTACGCGGCAGTCGTGCGGTAACGTTGGCGACATGCCGCTCTTCATTGACATCCATCACAAGATTGAAGGTCTGACGCCGGAAGGAGTCACCGCCGCGCACCAGCAGGATCTGGCGGTGCAAGCTCGTTTCGGCGTTAGATTTATTCGCTACTGGTACGACGAGCGAACAGGCAAAGTGTTCTGCCTGTCCGAAGCCCCGACAGCCGATGCCGTCCACGCCGCGCACCAGGCGTCGCACGGCATGCTGGCCGACGAGGTGGTAGAAGTGAGCGAAGGCGCCTGACCTCAATCCAGCGGCAACTAGGGCCGCGCGTCATACAGCTTCAGCCAACGACGGTTACTGAACGCACCCTGCGGATCCGCCGCAAACTGTAACAAACCTGGATCGACGGTCAGGCGCAGCGCACCGCCGCTGTCGCCAGTCCCAAATGGGACATCTCGCCACACTCCATCAATCGTTCGGTCCTTGAGCGTCCCGCGAAAGACCTGTCCAAATGCAGTCTCGCGAACCGGGCCCATGCCGAACCACCAGATGCTGTCGGCGATGTGGCGCACATAGTACGTCATGCCCAGGTTGTCGCCCCACACGCCGCTCAAGTTGACCCGCGGTGTTGCGTCGACCACGTCAATGGCGTACACCGGGTGAATCTCCTGGTTGGCCACGTCGAAATCATCTTCGCGGCACGAGTCGAACGGATCCGACCATTCGAGGTGTCCGCAGTCCAGCACCAGCGGGCCGCTTACGCGCACGAGAGTGCCCGCGCTCATCACTTTCCCATTGATGAGGACGACACGTGACGGAACGGAATCAAATCCGTCAATCGGATCGAGACGCAAAGCAGTTACTGGCCGCCCGTTGATCAGCACGCTGTTGCCGTCCCTCTCGTTCCAGCCAGGTACCAGGGGCGGATCGTCGAACCTGTCCCGCTGATCGCACCGCGCACCTCGGCCGAACATCACCATCTCCAGGTGTAAGGCGTTGCTGGTCCCGTTCAGCTTATGCTGAATGACCTCCGGATCGACGCCCGGTTCCCAACCCTCAGTCCAGAAGTTTGGTTGGCTGAAGTCGCCGCCCGAGTCGAGCCGTTGACGGTCGATGGCGATGTCGGTATTGGCATCCGCATCGTGGTTGCCATCCGCGTGCGCACAGATGAAGTCCTTGTAGGTTCGGCCGGCGTTAACCGCCCAGTTCACCACGACATTCTGGCCGGCTATGCCAAGGAGATGGCCAAATACTACGACGTGATCTTTGTATGCCTTGAGATTGCCGCCGCCAAGGGTTTCACCGTCACCGACGTTCTTCTGCACACTGGCCAGGAGAGTCTGCAGGTCACTCAGCATCGCCGCTTGGTGGATCGTTCGCGTCAACATGGTGGTCGTAAAGCCGCCGCTGCTTGCCGTCACCTGGAGCTGCTGAATGGACCCATCCGCGGCACGAATTGGCCGCAAAGTGAGCGTGCCACTGCGCATCCGGGTGCCACGCGGTACGTCAGCCCACGAACCGCCTATGCCAGGCCCGGTCACTGGTCCGGTTTTGGCAGCGGCCGGTTGCAGGGCTGGTATCGACTGAAGCTGGCCGAGAAAAACAGTGGTCACGGTCAGGCCTGGCCTCTGCACGCCGGCGTGACCATCCAGGCCAACCCACCACAGGTTCGAGATGTCCTGCTTCAGAAAATAGACTCCGCCGTCATCAGCCGACCACACGCCAGTAAGCTCGCCAGCCGATGCATTGACCGTTCGAGTTCGCACCATGTCCACGTTCGAATCGAAGTGGACGCGCACCACGACGGTCATCGATCCGGCTGGACCTGGCACCCGGACACTGGCGTGGAAGGACCAGCTCGGGGGCGGCTTTTGGGGCGGATGACCGACCGCTCGCACCAGCATCGCTTCGACTGGCGGGCTGGTCCCGATCTGCACCATGACACTGTCTGGCGAGACGGGCTCCGCGCCTGCCAGACCATCCACGGTGCCGCTGATGGTGATCAGCTCACCAATGACCACCAGCACGTTTGCAAACGGCTGAATGATGTGCGCATCTAGTGCCATTTCGGCCCCCTTGATCCTCGTGCAGTGCGGCGTCGGCAGGTTACGACTTTTTGGCGGTGTTTGACCGCTCGTACTCTGTGCTGCCTTTGACTGACGGTTCCGCACCGTGCTGACCCCCTGTTGGCCATATCCGTAAGGCAGCATCGGAGTGTGGCCGGTGGCGGAAGACCGGTGGCGGGTGAGTGTGGACACTCGCCGCATTAATGAGGCCCGGTGGCGCCAGATCAATCGATGTCCACTGACCGTAGGTTACGTACCTGGGGAACTGGTCAGGGAGTCGGTTGGAAGAGTTTCAGTCCACCAGGTGATGCTGGACAGCCAGCGCGACCGCCTCGGTGCGGCTGGCTACGCTGAGCTTGCCGAGAATGTTGCTGACGTGGAAGTCCGCCGTCGAGGGACTGATGATCAGCCGCTCGGCGATGGCTCGATTGCTGAGTCCGTGCGTCATCAGGGCCAGCACTTCCCGTTCGCGGGCGCTGAGGTCGTGGCCAACCTTCGGCGGGCGAGTGGCGCGTAGGATCAACGCGTGGGCCGCCTCAGGCGCGAGCGTCGGCTTACCTGCCCGGGCGGCGCGAATTGCCGCCACGAGCTCCGCCACACCCACGTTCTTGAGCAAATAACCGGTCGCCCCAGCTTCCAGGGCGCGCTGCACCATGTCTTCTTCCGGAAAACTGGTCAGTGCGATGACGTGTGTGTCTGGGAATCGTGCGCGGATGGTGCTGGTTGCCGTCGCGCCGTCCATGCCGGGCATAACCATGTCCATGAGTACGACGTGCGGCTGGACACGCTCGCATAGCCGCACCGCGTCTTCGCCGGTGGCCGCCTCGCCCACCAGCTCCATATCGCGGACCACGCTGAGAAACGCCGCCAACCCGCTGCGGACCATTTCGTGGTCATCCACGACCACCACGCGGATGCGCTCACCGCTCGTCGTGTCAACACTCACGGGCTGGTTTCCTCCATTTCATGCCAATAGACTTCGATCGAGGTGCCATCGTTCGGAGCGCTCGTGAGTTGGAAAGTGGCCGCGATGGCTTCAGCCCGCTCGCGCATGATGCTTACTCCAAGGTGGCCCGACGGAATGACGCTTGAGTCGAAGCCGCGACCGTCGTCCTCGAGGCGTAGCCGCACGCCGCCGTTCGCTTCGTACTCCAGCGTGACCGCGGCCCGGCGCGCTTGAGCATGCTTGACCACATTATTGAGCGCCTCCTGCGCGATCCGATACAGCGCCACCTGCGCCGCCGCTGGGACTGGTCGAACAACTCCTCGGACAGACTCCGCCAGCTCTAAACGGGTGCGTCCCGCTGTGGCTTCGACGAGTTGCCGCAGCAGGTCGCCCAGTGGAAGCTCAGTCAGCGCGCCAGGCCGCAGCTCGACGAGAAGCGTCCGCATTTCGGCGAGCGCCCCACGCGTCAGCCGCCGCAGCTCTTCCAGGCGATGGCGCCCCTGCGCAGGGTCGATGTCCCATAGCTCGGGTATCACCTCGGCGATGAGCGCGGTGGAGAAAAGCGTCTGGGTCACGGCATCGTGCAGATCACGTGCGAGCCGTTGCCGCTCTTCCAGCGTGGCTGCCTGTTGCGCCTGCTCGTAGAGTCGGGCGTTCTGGATGGCCAGGCCCGCACGCTGCGCCAGCGCCTGCAGCAAGCGCTGCGCCTCAGCACTGAACCGGCGTTGCCCGCAATAGCTGATGCCGAACGCGCCGATCATCACCTCGCCCGCCTTGATCGGCGCGGTCATGGTCGAGCACACGCCCTCGCGCTCGTTGGCAAGTCGAACGCTCGGCGGCAGGCGCGGATCCGTCGTCGCGTCCTCCATGACGCAGACGCCATTTTCGAGATTCGCGAGCAATAGCGCCATCTCGTTGGGCGCTACGGCCGCGGCCACGGTCTCCGCGCCGAAACCGCGCGCCGCGCCGACCGTGATTTGGTTTGTCGCTTCGTCCCAGATGCCGACCGACACTTTGTCCGGCTTCAAGATCTCCGAAGCCACGTCGACCAGCGCATCCAGGACCTCTTGCACGCGCAGTGACGCATAGATCTGCTCGTCGGCTCGGTACAGGGCCTCGAGCTCACTCAGACGCCGTCCGGATTCCTCGTGCAAGCGCGCGTTCTGAATGGCCAGCGCAGCCCGCTGCGCCAGCGCCCCAAGCAAGCGTCGCTCTTCCTGGGTGAAGGTCCGTCGGTGTGGGTATCCCAGCGTAAAGCTACCGAGAAGCTGGCCGCCACTGCGGATGATGCCACTGAGTGTGGCGCCCAGGCCCTCGCGCCGAGAGATGGCGCGGATGCGCTCACTCATGCGTGGGTCCGTGAACAGGTCTTCGACAGCGGTTACCGTTGGGCCCTCAAGCGACTCGCGGACGATCCTGGCCTCGTCGACTGCGAACGACTCGGCCAGCATGTTTGAACTCGTGCCGCGCACCGCGCCGGCGACCATGCGCTGCTGGTGTTCGTCCCACAGAAAGATCGCGATCCAGGGCGCACCGAGGATGCTCGCGGCGACCTCCAACAGCGCCTGGAGGACCTCGTCCACGCGCAGCGAGCGGTGCATGACCTCGTCGGCGCGGTACAGCGCCTCGAGCTCCTGCAAGCTCTGCTCCGCCTGGGCATGCACACGGGCGTTCTCGATCGCCAGCGCCGCGCGATCGGCGAGAGCCGCCAGCAGGCGCTGTTCCTCGTTCCCAAAGGAGCGGGGCCGGGTGGAATTGACGTTGAAGACTCCGAACACTTCGCCTTTGAGCTTGATCGGCACAGAAATGATTGACCGTATGCCAGCGTCCTGATTGATCGCCTGGTTGATATGGGCGGGGATGCGCGGATCGGTGTAGACGTCCTGCACCGCGATTACCTCACCGCTAACCGCCACTCGCGCGCTGATGCCCTCCCCCCGCGCGAAGGACATGCGCTCGAGTTGTCTCGGTTCGAAGCCATGTGCGGCGCGCACGGTCAGCCGCATGCGTGCAGCGTCCCAGATCAGCACCGAGGTCTTCTCCGCCTGCAGTATCGTTGCCGCCTGGTCGACCAGCGCCTGCAGAACATCATCCAGCCGCAATGAGCGGTGCAGGCTCTCGTCGGCGCGGTACAGCGCCTCGATACCGCGCAACCGACGCTGAGACTCACTGTGCAGGCGGGCATTCTCGATCGCCAGCGCCGCCTGATCGGCGAATGCGGTGGCGAGCGCCCGCTCCTCGTCGCCGAAGTCGCGCGCATCGTTGTAGTGCAGCGTGAGGGTGCCGTAGACCTCATCCTTGACCGCCAGCGGCACGGCCAGCACCGCCAGGTATCCTGCCGCCTGGGGGTCGGTGGGCGTGGTGGGCAGTACGTCATCCCCCACCCCGTCGGCTAAAGAAATCTCGCTCGCGTCACTGCCCAGCAGTCGGCCCGCCTGAACAGCCACCTCGCGCAGGAGCTCAGCCAGGGTGTGCGTCGAATTGACGGTGACGAGCAGGTCGCGCAGACCCTCCGCCACCTGGCGGCGTCGGTCCATATCGTGCGTGCGCTGCTCCTCCCGATCGTGCAAGCGCGCGTTTTCGATGGCCAGGCCAGCCTGGCTGGCGAATGCGCCGGTCAGTTCCAGTTCTTCTGCGGACGGCACATGCACCGCGCGGTACGCCAGCGTCAGTGCTCCGTATGACGTATCACCGGCCAGCAGCGGCACCGATAACACCGTGTGAAAATTCTTGGCCAGAGCCAGATTGCGCCGCTGCTGGACCGGCTGTCCGACTGATGCTGGGCCGGGCCGCACCACCTCCAGGTAGGCGCCGCGATCCTCGATCTGTTCGTCGATCGAAGGGGCGAACGGCTGTGAGATCATCTCAGGAAAATCCGTCACCAGAACGGCTCGGCGGCGCTCCGCGGCCAGACCCATGATCGGGAAGCCATTGGGCATGATCGGCGTTGACGCCTCGGGCGGCACACCCCGACTCGCCTGGAGCCGCAGCATGCTCGGCTCGCGCTCATCCAACAAATACAGTGCTTCGGCGTCGCTGCCTAGCAACCGGCGTGCTTGGGCCACGACGTACTCCAGGATCTCGTCCAGCGCGTGCCCCGAATTGACGACGGTCAGCAGGTCGGCCAGACCCTCCGCGACCTTCCGCCGCCGCTCGATCTCGAGTGTGCGCTCGGCCACCCGCCGCTCCAGGTCCTGGTACGCCTGGACCTGCTCGGTCACATCGCGGACGACACCCAGTAAAGCGAACCGATCCTGATAGACGAAGCCCCGTCCGAGAACTTCCACGTCGAAGACGCTGCCGTCGCGGCGCACGTCCTTGGCTCGAGCGCGGAACTCACGCCCGGCGCGCACCGCTTCTACGTACTCCGCGAAGAGCGGATGGCTCCGCGGATGGATGAACGACCTCGGATGCAGGCCGATCATGGAGTCGTAGCCGTGCATCTGGCAGAACGCCGGATTGGCCTCAAGGACAACCCCAGTTTCGGCGTCGTTGATCACGAGTCCGTCGCTGCTCGCCTCGAAGATAGCGCGGTATTCGGGTTCGTGTTCGTGCGACACCCTGGTTTCGAGGTCAGCAGTCACTGGCGACCAAGTCTACCCTGACCGCCTGGCCATTTTGCCAGGTGGGCAACTCACCCCCTGGCGAGCGCGGAATCCCACCGGATATGGGGCCTGCGCCGACGGACCGGCTGCAATGCTGGACCCCATCACAGACTTCGGGGTCGGCGAGCCGACTCCCGGACAGCCAAGGAGATGCAATGTTCAGCCCTGTAGTCCGCCCATTCTCGCGCTCGAAGTTCCTCCCGTCACTCGTCGGCGCCGGCGCCCTGGTCCTGGTTATTGGGTGTCAGGTGACGAGTCCGCCGCGAGCGGCGACCAGCGTCGCTGCGCCGGCAGCCATTCGCACCGTCAATTGGGATGCGACCGAATACGCCTTCAACACACCCGAGACCTTACCCGCCGGTCCAATCACCATTCGCCTGACCAACCAGGGCCACGAGCCTCATCACGCCCAACTGCTGCGCTTGAACGACGGCGTCAGCTTCGAGCAGTTCGGCAGCGCCTTGCAAGCGCAGGGCGAGGCGGCCCTGGCGATGACCTCGCTCGAGGGTGGCCCAGGCACCATTGATCCGTTGGGCATCAGCCAGGTGACGCTGGATCTCAAGCCTGGCAGCTATGCAGTTGCCTGCTTCTTTGCCGGGCCAGACGGTGTGCCGCACCTGGCCAAAGGTATGCTCAAGCCGCTCCAGGTCACGCCCGCCGACGTCCCGTTGAACCTGGCTCCAGTAGCCAGGCGAACCTTCACGTTGAAGGACTTCTCGTTCGATATGCCTGACGTTCTGCCGGCGGGAAGCGAGACGTACAAGGTGGTAAATGTGGGATCCCAGCCGCACGAGTTGAGCGTCCTGAAGCTGACACCCGGCACCACGGCGCAGGACGTGCTGAGCTGGGATCAGGCCCCGGCTGGGCCGCCCCCGTTCGCGTCGGTAGGTGGGATCAACGCCTTCAGCACCGACGGCTCAGGCTACTTCACGCTCGACCTGGAACCGGGTACGTATGTGGCGGTGTGCCACGTTCCCGATTCAAGCACGGGTATCGCCCACCTCCATCTGGGCATGATCAAGCAGTTCGTAGTACCAGGCTGAGAAAGGAAATTGCATGAGCCAGATCCATCTCGCCGCCGAGCGAGTGATCGATGCACCCGCCGACGTGGTTTATCACTGTATTGCCGACTATCGCGAGCACCATCGGCCCGGCGGCTTTTTGCCGCCGGTCTTCTCAGACCTGCAAGTGCAGCGTGGCGGCGTGGGCGCCGGCACCATCATCAGCTTCAAGACGACGCTTGGCGGGCGCACGCGCGGCGTGACCCAGTCGGTCACCGAGCCGGAGCCGGGCCGAGTGTTGGTCGAATCCGGTGGCGGCGCTCAGACCACCTTCACCGTGGAGCCTGAACAGCAGCGCTGCCGGGTTCGATTCGACACCATCCTCGAGGCCGACGGGCTATCGGGTCTGTTGACCCGCCTCTTTGCGCCGCGGATGCTCCGACCGGTCTACGCCGATGAGCTCGAGCGTCTGGAGCAGCTTGCGCAGCGCCACGATCGGTAGCGCTCCGCCACCTCAGTGTTCACCCGAAACAGGGGGTTCTCATGATCGACCGAAACTCGCTCCGCATGGCAGCTACGCTGCTTTTCGCCGGCGAAATCCTGTTCATTCTGGTAGGCATCTTCCATCCCGCCCGCGAAGCCGCCAACAGCCACGCCGCAGTGTTTGCCGAGTATGCCCAGAGTGAGATTTGGACGGCCGTCCACCTCGGCCAGTTCCTGACCACGGGGGTCATCCTGGCTGGATTCCTGATTCTCTTCTGCGCCCTGAACGTGGAGTCTGGAGCGCCGCGCTGGCTTGTCCGCTTCGGTGCGGTGTCGGTTGGTGTCACTTTCACCCTGACTGGCGTCCTTCAGGCGGTCGACGGCGTGGCCCTGAAACAGGCAGTCGATGCCTGGGCAGGCGCACCCGCCGCGGAGCAAACCGTACGCTTCGCCAGCGCCGAAGCGGTTCGGTGGCTGGAGTGGGGTGTGCGCAGCTATCAGCGCATCATGCTGGGTCTGTCGATGGTTCTGTTCGCGACCACCATCGTGTGGACGGCCCGGATCCCGCGACTAATTGGCCTTGTGATGGGCGTATCAGGCGTCACGTATTTGATTCAAGGTGTGATCGTCGGAGGCGAGGGCTTCTCGGCCACCCTGACGCTGCCGGGGCTGATCGCCTTTGTCACTGATCTGGTGTGGATGCTGTGGCTGGTGGCGTTCGCGTGGCACATGAAGTCAGCCGCACCGGCCCTTGCGCGGACCGGCCGAGCAGTGCCCTGGAGTGCACTTGATGCTCGCACTTCTTCGGCTAGGGAGCACGTCTGAGCAGGGCTGCAAGGATCCAAAATGGCACCGCCGCCCAGTAGTACGTATTGATGTAAAAGAGACTGATGGCCGCCGCGCCCAGCAGGCTGGCCAGCACAGTCACGGCACGCCAAACGGCCGTGGAGGCATGGACTTCCAACCCACCAAATGTCGCCGCGGCCGCCAACGCGAGCGCCGCCCAGCCGAAGACGATGCGTGTGTCGTATTGCGGACTGCCGCCCACTGTGGCAATCGCGAAACTGGCGCTGGAAACACCAATGACACCCCCGCACAGCGCTGAACCGCGCCCCAGCAGTTTCGACCTCATCCAGGGACCAGTCGTTGCAGAGTCGCCAACAGGAACCCTGGTGCGTCCGCCTTGCACACGAATGCATCCGCGCCTGCTGCCAAAGCCAGTGCGCGCGCCTCGGGCCGCGTACTGAGCACCACCACCGCCGCCGTGGGAATCTGTGCACGGAGCGCAGCGCAGACCTCCGGAGCTGAGCCAGGCAGGTTCCAATCCAGCAACACGAGGTCCGGCGCGCTGGCCGAGACGACGATCAGCAGGTCCTGCGCATCACAGGCGTCGCTCACCGCGTGCGCACCATATGCCTGAGTCAGCACGAGCCGCAGGGCCGAACGCGCAATTGGGTCGCCGTCCGCAATGATGATCCGACGTTCGGCTCCCATGTTGTTCTCAGCATGAGGCACCCGTCAACATAATCG
>DASYKL010000217.1:0-8361 GCA_035995405.1 Chloroflexota bacterium | reverse complement strand
CAAAACGCCCGTCAAGAAGGACATTCAAAGAATCCAGATCGAGCCGCTGAGCGATCGCGAGCTCGACGTGCTGCGGCTGCTCGGAACCGATCTGGACGGTCCCGAGATCGCCCGCGAGCTTACCGTCTCCCTGAACACGGTCCGCACCCACACCAAGAACCTGTACAGCAAGCTCGGGGTGAACAACCGTCGGGCAGCGGTCAGACGCGCGGAGGAGCTGCAGCTGCTGTCGCCGCCCCGTACGCACTGACGCGCACGGCCACCTGGTTCGTCAATCACCACATAAATCACCACATGTGGTGAGGTCGCCTCACCACATCGCTGCTTACTGTGTGGTCAAGCCGACGAACGAAGGAGCGCCATGAGCGAAGCCCACGCATCCACTGACGACCGTCACGAGCCCGAGCGGTATGAAATCCGCCTCCAGGGGCATATTGAGAACCGCTGGGCCGCCTGGTTTGACGGGCTGAGCCTCACCCAGGAGAGCGACGGCACCACCGTCCTCTCTGGCCCCGTCATCGACCAGGCCGCGTTGCATGGCTTGCTGAGCAAAGTGCGCGATTTGGGCCTGCCGTTGATCGCGGTTACGCAAGTTGATCCACCAGCTAAGAACACGCCAGCGCGTCGTTCAAGGAGAGCAAGATGAAGATAACAGCCTCGAAACTCATTCGCTGGGCCGGCTTGTCGGCCGTACTGGGAGGGTTCCTTTTCGTCGGCATTCAGCCGATCCATCCACCTGAAATTCTTTCGTCGTTCACCACCAGCACATGGGCAATCGTGCACTCCGTGGGCTTCGCCATGTGCTTCCTCATCCTGCTCGGCATCACCGGGATCTACGCCAGGCAAGTAGAAGAGTCCGGCTGGCTTGGTCTGGCGGGCTTTCTCCTGTTTGGCCTCATGTGGACGCTCACGGCGGCGTTTCAATTCGCCGAAGGCCTGATCGTGCCGCTGTTGGCGACCGACGCAGCCAGGTTCGCGGTTGGCTTCGAGGGGATCAGCAGTGGGTCCCCCAGCGAGGTCAACCTCGGAATTCTTCCAGCCGTGAACTCGCTGACATCCGTGCTGTATTTGGTCGGCGGCGTGCTGTTTGGCATTGCCACGTTCCGCGCTGGCGTCCTGCCGCGCTGGGCCGGCGGCGGGTTGGCCGTCGGGACCGTGGCGCCCCTCGCACTATCGCTGCTACTGCCCCACGAGTTCATCCGGTTGGCGGCGGTGCCGGTGGGGATCGCTCTGGCCTTGCTGGGCTATGCGCTCTGGTCCGAACAGCGACAGGCAGTCCCGGCACCACTGCCCAGCAGGTCGAGCGCCAAGCTCCGCCCAGCCGCGGCCGAATAGGTCTGCT
This sequence comes from Chloroflexota bacterium, assembly GCA_035995405.1. Lineage (GTDB taxonomy): Bacteria > Chloroflexota > UBA6077 > UBA6077 > CF-72 > CF-72. The sequence continues at coordinate 7,019 of DASYKL010000217.1, read as the reverse complement.
GGAATCTGCACCGCGTACTTCCGCCCAAGGAGCCGAAATGAAAGCGACTGTCCACGACGAAGCTCGAGACCGCGATGTGCCTCAGCTCAATAATTCAGGCACAGCCAAAGTGCCGCCAAAAGCACAGTCGGCAGGGTGGCTTGTGCCCGTCGGACTCCTCGTGCTGAGCGGCATTCCACTCGCCAGCGGCGCCTTCCGCCTGGTGGGACTGGCCGGCGGGCCAGAACTCATGCCGGCCAACGCACATTTCGCTGCGTCGCCCCTGCCGGTGGTGCTGCACATCGTGAGCGTCAGCATTTTTGCCATTCTCGGCGCGTTCCAATTCTCAACCGGTTTTCGGCGCCGCAGGCCAGGCTGGCACCGCACGGCCGGGCGACTCGTGGTTGCGAGCGGACTGCTGGTGGGACTTTCCGGGTTGTGGCTAACTCTGTTCTATTCCCACCCGGATGGCAGCCAGCCGCTGCTGTTCGCACTGCGACTCCTGTTCGGCTCGGCCATGGTGGTGTCCATCGTCCTCGGCTTAGCGGCGATCCTGCGGCGGAACGTGCAGCGACACCGCGCCTGGATGATGCGGGGCTACGCGATCGGTCTTGGCGCGGGCACGCAAGTGCTGACGCTGTCGTTCGGGGATATGATCCTCGGCCCACCGACCGAATTCAGCCGAGCGCTGCTGATGGGCGCAGCCTGGGTGATCAATCTCGCCGTGGCCGAATGGGTGATTCGCAAGCGAACGGCCCCTCCGGCCCGCACGACAGGCAAGCGGCCTCTCCACCGCGGCGGAGCCCTGGACGAACTGGTCGGCGGCGCGGAAACCACCGACCCGCGTATCCACGCCCACCCGTTTAAGCGAAACGGGAGAACATTTTTGCCCCTGACGCGTGGGTCGGGCGCCGTGCACAGGATATCGCGGAGCGCATCACCTGGGAGCAAGCTGACGTCCTCTCCCGGGGTCCCGCTCCGCGGCAGTTCGACCTTGTGTCGGCGCAATTCATGCACCTGCCACGGCTAGCGCGCGAGGCATTGCACCGCCGCCTGGCCGCGGCGGTCCGCCCTGGCGGGATGCTGCTCATCGTGGGGCACCACCCAGCAGATATGGAAACAGCTATGGGTCGGCCCAACGTGCCCGACTTTTTCTACACCGCGGAGGATCTCGTCGCTGCGTTGTCGCCCCAGGAGTGGGGGAGTATCGTCGCCGCGGCGCCTCAGCGTCAGGCAGTCGACCCCGATGGGCGCGCGTTCACCATCCGCGATGCGGTATTGTGCGCCGTTCGTCGCGAGCAATGACCGCCGCGGAACCAGGACCGCGAACAACTGAGAAATTGCCCATCGCCAGCTGGACGGTAAACAAACTCGGCCGTTGAATCACAATGAGCGGAGCGAAGTAGTCGTTCCACACAAACACCGACTGAAACACTGCGACGGCGGCGATACCTGGCGCGGCCAATGGCAGAATGAACTTCCTCAGTACTAACAGCGAGCCCGGCGCCGAGCTCATCGAGCGTATTTGCACCCAATTGGGTGGCATACCAGGTGCAATTCCGCCGCGACTCGTGCGTGGAGTCACTCAGCCAATTGCTCCTGTTTTGCGACCGCCGCAGATCATTTACGGCCGCGACGACCTGCCGGAGGAAGTTGCATTCACGCTCGCCCGAGCCCTCGACGACAACTGTCACCTTTTTCGTCTGTGGCTATTGTCGACAGCTCGTACGCCAACAGGACGGCCAGGTGAGCTGCAGGCCTTGTTTTCAGGGGGAGTGATCGGCCTCGGCAATCAGCCGATCGAAAACAGGTCGTTGATCCGCCGGGTCGGCGGCGGCAAAGTAGGGAGCGCATAGGATCGGGGGAATGGCATGACCGACGGACGAGCCGAACGGCGGATCCTGGTCTCACATACGGGCAACCTGCCGCGGCCGGCAGACCTCGAAGCGTTGGGCAATGACGCGCCGGCGTTCACGCAGCGTTTGCCCAGCGCGGTGTCCGAAGTGGTCCAGCATCAGCTCGACATCGGCATGGACATCGTCAACGACGGCGAGTACGTCAAGAGGAGCGGCTTTGGCGGGTACATTCGCGAGCGTTTGAGCGGTCTCGAGGCGCGGCCCGGCGCAACTCGTGCCCAGAACACCGCGAGCAGCCAATGGGGACCCAATCGAACGGGCGCACGCGACCAGAATGAGTTTCCCGGCTTTCATGCCACCCACCAGAACAACTCGTCGGTGACTGGCTCATTCGTCCGTACGCCCGATGGCGGCGGATGGGCGGCGAGCGCGCCAGGCTCGCTGCAAGTGTGCACGGGAGCGGTGACGTTCATCGGTCACGATGCGATCAGGTCAGACGTCGAAACGTTGCTCGGAGCTGTCGCAGGCAAAAACGTGCCCGGCTTTCTGGCCTCGCTCGGTCCAGGCACGCTGGCCGCCAGCGCGGTCGACGAGCACTACGGCAACGAGGAGGCGTTTCTTTTCGGGATGGCCGATGCGATGCACGCCGAGTATCAGGCGATCGTCGACGGCGGCTTGCTGCTGCAGATCGATGAACCCGAGCTGGCGCGGGCCTACCAGTTCTACCCGGCGATGAGCCTGGCCGACTACCGCGACTACACCCGCCTGCGGGTCGCGGCGATCAACCGCGCACTGCAGGGCATCCCCGCCGAGCGGGTGCGGCTGCACTTCTGCTGGGGCAGCGGTCATCGCCCACACAAGAACGATGTAGCTCTTGGCGACATCATGGACGTCATCCTCGAAGCCAACGTGGGATGCTTTGCCTTCGAGGCGTCCAATGGCCGCCACGACTGGGAGTGGGAGGTCTTTCGCGAGCTGAAGCTGCCGCCAGGGAAGACGATCATGCCCGGCGTAATCGGCCACGCGAGCGACATCATCGAGCACCCACGCCTGATCGCCCAGCGCCTGGTGCGCTACGCAGAGCTCGTCGGGCGGGAGAACGTCATCGCCGGCACCGATTGTGGCCTCGGGACGCGTGTGGGGCATGCGGAGATTGCCTGGGCGAAGTTGACGTCGGCGGCCGAGGGTGCGCGTATCGCGTCGCAGGAGCTATGGGGACGGCCCGCGTGAAGCGCAGCACCGAGCGCATCCTGACGACGCACGTCGGGAGCTTGCCGCGACCGCCGGAGCTGGTCCAATCCAGCAACGGCCAGTCCGACGACGCCCTGCGGCGCGCGGTGGCCGACGTCGTGCGGCAGCAGGCAGCCGTCGGCATAGACATTCCGAGTGACGGCGAGTTCGGTAAATCAAGCTGGGCGACCTACATCCTGGAGCGGGTCAGCGGTTTCGAGATCCGCCGCGAGCAGCTGCAGCCGCTGGTGTGGCTCGGCCGCGACCGCGAGCGTTTTCCTGAGTTTTTCGCGCAGGAGATGCCGAACGCGTCAAAGGGCGCGCCTACTGAGGTGTGTGTGGGGCCGATTACTTATACCGGCGGCGCGGCGATGCAGCGCGATATCCGGAACTTCACGGCTGCGCTCGCGGAGGTCGACGTCGAAGAAGCGTTTTTGCCGGTCGTTGCGCCGGCGAGCACGGCCTACAACGGTATCAACGAGTACTACGCCAGCGAGCGCGAGTACGTGTACGCCATCGCCGATGCGCTCAGGACCGAGTACCACGCCATTGTCGACGCCGGACTGCTGGTCCAGGTTGACGACGCCGTCCTGGCCAACATGTACGACCACCTCGTGCAGACCAGCCCGCAACACTATCGCCAGTGGGCACAGCTCCGCGTGGACGCCCTCAACCATGCCCTCGAGGGCATTCCCGAGGACCGCGTCCGCTACCACGTGTGCTTTGGCAGCTGGCACGTCCCACACGTCGCCGATGCGCCACTCGAAGAGCTGGTGGATCTGATCCTGCAGGTGAAGGCCGGCGCATACTCGATCGAGGCCGCGAACCCGCGCCACGAGCATGAGTGGCGTGTCTGGGAAGGCAAGAAGCTCCCGCCGGGCCGGATCCTCATCCCTGGCGTCATCACCCACCACCTGACGACGGTCGAGCACCCGCGGCTGGTGGCCGACCGCATCGTGCGTTACGCCAGCCTGGTCGGGCGTGAGAACGTGATTGCTGGTAGCGACTGTGGATTTGCGCAGTCGGCTCTCATCCAGCGCGTCCACCCATCAGTGATGTGGGCCAAGTTCGCGGCGCTGGTCGAAGGCGCCCGCCTGGCAACAGAAGAGCTGTGGCGAAATTGAACCTTCATCAAGGAGTGAATGACCGATGACCGTAGAGACCACCGCCGCCACGTCAGGCGCAGCCTTGCTGCCTGTCACGCCATCCCAGATCGAAGGACCGTATTTCCGCCTCGGCACGCCGCGTCGTGAGTCGCTCATCGAGCCAGGCATCAGCGGTGAACCGCTGGTGCTCAGCGGTCAGGTCACGACGACCCAGGGCCAGCCGGTGCCGAACGCCATCGTCCATTTCTGGTTGTCCGACGACGAAGGCAACTACGACATGGTCGGGCACAAGCTGCAGGGGTACACGGTGACGGACTCCAGCGGGCGTTACAGCATGGAGATGATCGTGCCCGCGTGTTACGAGCCGCGCCAGGCGAAGCACATCCACGTCAAAGTGCAGGGTGTGAGTCGGGTCCTGACCACGCAGCTCTTCTTTTCCGATGACGAGGGGCGTCTGCGCGATCGTTGGTTTATCCCGGAGCTCGAGATCCAGATGGCAGAGAGCTCTGACGGGAAAAAGCAGGGCAGCTTCGACTTCGTGATTGAGCAGGTCCTGGAGGGTAAGGACAATGTGACCGCGGAAACGTTCGCGGCGCGGGTCTGAGCTGCGCATGAGCTACGACCTGCTGATCAAGGGTGGCCACGTGCTGGATCCAGGGCAGAACCTGGACGGCGTCCTGGACATCGCCATCAGCAATGGCAAGATCGCGGCGATTCAGCCCGACATTCCAACGAGTCAGGCCAAGCGCACGCTGCAGGCGAACGGCGCCAATCGCTTCGTGGTGCCTGGATTGATCGACATCCACACTCATGTGGCTTATGGCGCGCAGACGCCCGGTGTGGGGATGCCGTGCGTGGAGCCCGACGTAGGTGGGGTGCAGTCCGGCGCGACGACCGTCGTTGACGGTGGCTCGGTGGGCGTGGCCAACGTCGGCGTCTTCAAGTTCCACATCCTGCCGCGGGCCAAGACGCGGGTGCTGGTATTTCTGAATATCGGCAGCTTCGCGCACACGATGCCCGGGGCCGCGGACGTGAACCGTCTGGAGGAGATCGACCGCAAGGCAATCGCGGGGTGTATTCACGCCAACCCGGACCTGATCCAGGGGTTCAAGCTGCGCCTGGTCGGTCCACTGATGAAAGAGCAGGGCGAAGAAGTCATCCGCCTGGCGAGTGAGATCTCGCGCGAGCACAACCTGCCGCTGATGGTTCATATCGGCGATGGACAGGGCGACCCGCGGCGCCATTCGGAATTGACGCGAGTGCTGCTGAACACACTTCGTGAAGGCGACATCCTGACACATCTGTGTACGCCCAACCCTGGTGGGGTCATGCTCCCCGACGGCGCCGCGCAGCAGGCGTTGCCCGAGGTGCGCGAGGCTCGCGAACGTGGCGTCGTGCTCGACCCGGCGCTCGGCCGCGGCAACTTCGGGATCCACGTCGCCCGCCGCCAGGCGGAGATGGGGTTGCACCCTGATACGCTCAGCAGCGACGTCACACTCGGCGGGCGAACGCGCGGCGTCGGCTTGCTGGACAGCATGAGCAAGTTCTTGAGCCTGGGCTACAGCCTGCCGGAGGTGGTGCGTATGGCCTCGAGCAGCGCGGCGCGGGCGGTGGGTCTCCAGGACGAGATTGGCGCCCTTGTGGTCGGGCGCACCGCCGACGTAACGGTTTTCGACGTGGTCAGTGGCAAGTGGAAATTCACGGACACCAAGGAGGTCCCGTTTAGCGGGGATCGCGTGCTCGTGCCCGTGCAAACCGTTCGCGCGGGAGACCTGTTTTCGCCGGATTGGGGCCCATACGCTTGGGGCTGGCTACCAGAAGAGGGCTGAGGAAGAATGGCAACCTTCATCCTGCAGCGACTGGCGCAGGCGGTGCCGGTGGTGTTCCTGTCGAGTCTGGCTGTGTTCTTGTTGCTGCACCTGTTGCCCGGCGATCCGGCACTGGTGCTGGCCGGACCAGACGCATCGCCCGAAGCGATCGACCTTATTCGCCAGGACATGGGCCTCGATCAGCCGTTACCGCTGCAGTATGTGGTGTGGGTGGGCCACGTCGTCCATGGCGACTTCGGCAAATCGCTCGCCAGCAAGCTTCCTGTCTGGCAGCTTATTACCCAGCGGGCTCCTGCCACGCTGGAGTTGGCCGTCGCTGCTGAAATCCTGACCATCTTGCTGGCACTGCCGCTGGGAATCTTTGCGGCCGCCAAGCAGCGCACCCGCACCGACTGGGGCATCTCGTCTGTCGTGAGCCTCGGGCTGGCTGTGCCAAATTTCTGGTTGGGCATCCTGCTCATCATTCTGTTCGCGATCACACTCGGCTGGCTGCCACCCGGCGGTCGCGGGGACTTCACGCGCGATCCACTTCTGGCACTCAAGTTCCTGGCGTTGCCGGCCTTCACGCTGGCTTTGCCAGCGGCGATGAACCTGTCACGACTCACCAAAGCGTCGGTGCTCGAGATCCTGTACGAGGACCACGTCCGCACCGCGCGGGCAAAGGGCCTGCCGGGCAGCGCGGTGGTCTTTCGACACGTCGTGCGCAACGCGATGGTGCCGGTCGTGACGGCCATCGGGCTGGAATTCGGTCGTCTGCTCGGTGGCGCGCTCGTGGTCGAATCCGTCTTTGCCTGGCCCGGACTGGGCACGCTGATGCTGTCGTCGATCGGCAATCGCGACTACGCGATTGTGCAGGCTGGATTACTGCTGCTTGTCGGTGTCTTCGTGGTGGTCAATATGGCGACCGATATTGCCTATGGCTTCATCGATCCCCGCATTCGCTTTTCAGCTGCGAGGGGGCGCTAGCAGCATGGCAACCGTATCGAATCTACCTGCGGCGCCGCTGCTGGCGCGACCCT
>DASYKL010000216.1:0-12527 GCA_035995405.1 Chloroflexota bacterium | reverse complement strand
CCTGCAAAATGAGCTGCGGCGCGCCGATGTTGCCAATCAGCAACGCCGTCGGCGCTTGCTCGCGGACAATGGTGTAGGTATAAGCCAGGTCTTCTCGCCGCAACGCCGCGCGCTGACTGCCGACGCCCATCGCCAGGCCGTAGCGTTCAGTCGCTCTGGCCAGGACCGCATTGACGTCACGCGCGGTGTGGTGCCCGCCGGTCATGCCCGCGATAAGCAGCGGCGCCCGCAAGGTGCGTCCGAGAAAGACCGACGAGACGTCAATGGCTGGCTCGTCGACCTCGGGCAATGCCTCGTGGACCAATCGGACGTCATCCCAGCCCGGGCCGGTCAGGGCATCGACGTCGCCGCTCGCCGACAGCCGCAGATGGTCTGCTTTGCGAGCCGCGATCAACTCATCCACGTGGCTGTAGTCTCGCACGCGTACCATCGCTGGCGTGCTTGACCACCTGTCTATTCAGTGCACCGATCTGCCGCGTGGGGCGGCCTTTTATGACGCCGTCCTCGCTCCGCTCAAGGGCCGCCGCATCATGGATTTCCCGGCGCCGATCGGCCGCGTCATTGGCTACGGAGTGGGGCAGAAACCGACGTTCTGGATCGGGCCGCAGACGACCGGCACTGTCAACCGCGAGGTCCACATCGCCTTCGAGGCGGCCAACCGGGCCGCCGTACGCGCCTTCTTCGAAGCGGCCACCGGCCTCGGCGCAGAAGTGCTACACGAGCCGCGCGTGTGGCCGGAGTACCACCCCGGCTATTACGGCGCCTTCGTCCGCGATCCGGATGGCAACAACGTCGAAGCGGTCTGCCACACGCCCGAGTAAATCAGCGGCGCCGCTACAATCAGCGGCACGTGAAGCTGTGTCTGTCCATCGAGATCCAGGAAGGCATGAGCTACGAGCAGACGCTGGCGATGACCCGCGTCGGAGAACAGCTCGGCTTCGACTCCGCATTGCTGGCCGAGCACTATTACCCGTCCGGAGAACCCACGGCCTATGGTCGGAGTCTATCGGACATCGTCGCCGCGGATGCCTGGATCTACCTCGGCGGTCTAGCCCGCGAAACGTCACGCATCAGACTCGGCACGCTGGTCAGTCCGGTGACCTTTCGGCACCCGGTGGTCCTGGCCAAAATGGCCGCGACGCTCGATCACCTGAGCGGTGGACGTGCCGAGCTGGGCATCGGCGCTGGTTGGCTGGAAGGCGAGCATCAGGCATTCGGCTTCGAATTTCCCGAACCTCCGAGACGCGTGGACCTGGTCGAAGAGCAGCTCCAGATCATCAATGGACTGTGGCACGCTGACCCGTTCAGCCACGCTGGACGGGCCTACCACCTGCGCGATGCGCATTTCACACCCAGGCCCGTCCAGCAGCCGCGCCCGCCGATCATCGTCGGCGGCCGAACGACGTCGGAGCGTTTACCACGGCTCGCCGCCAGATACGCCGACGAGTACGTCATCGGTCAACCCACGCCCGACGATTGCCACATTGTTCGTGCTCGCCTCGACCGCGCCTGCGAGGCGGCCGGCCGCGACCCCGCGGCGATCAAGATGTCCGCTTTCGTGCCGTTCTGCGTGGCGGAGTCCAGATCGCAGGTCGAACAGCACCTGGAAACATTTCGGACATCCAACCCGCAGTACGCACGAATGATGGGCCAAACGATGTCAACCTGGCTTCTGGGCACGCCCGACGAGGTGCATGGTCAACTTCAAGCGCTGGCCGAAGCTGGCATCGCCCGTGTGCTGGTGTCGGTCAACTGCGATCTGCATCGCGAAATGCTGCCGCTCTTGCGGCTCTAGCTACTGTGGTCTGGGAGCAGCGTCACCTCCGACGGCGTGCCCCACAAGCGACCGATGGTCTCGGCCACGGCGATGTCAGAAGAGTAGAAGCGCGTGCTGCCCTCGCCCGCCGGAGCCTCATCGGGGACTACGCGGGCGGTCTGGCGGGCGACGGCCGCGCCCGTATCGATCAGTGCCACGTGCGGGCCAAACAACTCGAACAGCATGCTGCGCAAGAACGGGTAGTGGGTGCAGCCCAGAACGAGCGTGTCGGCGCCGCGCGCGAGGAGTGGTCGGACGTAGTGCTCGAGCAACCGCCGTGTTTCGTGGCTGGTCAGGTCGCCGGCCTCAACTTGCTCGACGAGTCCGGGACAAGCCTGCGTCAGCAGTTGGATGCCGTCTGAATAACGCTCGACCAGGCCGGCGAAGCGCTCGCCGCCGAGTGTGGCCCCCGTTGCCAGCACGCCGACCACACCGCTGCGTGTAGCAGCCACAGCCGGTTTGAGCGCGGGTTCCATGCCGACGAAAGGCATGTCCCGATAGTGTGCGCGCAGGGCGTCGATGGCGGCGGCGGTCGCCGTGTTGCACGCGACGACGATGGCTTGTGCGCCCTGATCGATCAGGAAACGGCCGATCGCCATACCACGGGTGCGGATCTCACCGTATGACTTGCCGCCATAAGGGCAATGAGCCGAATCGGCGACGTAGAGCAGGTCAGCACCAGGTAACAACGCGCGGATCTCCCGCAAGACAGAGATCCCGCCAACGCCCGAGTCGAATACCCCAATCAAGGTCACGCTGTCTTTAGCCGATCTGGCCGCGGGCGGTCGCGACGCCCCTGTTGCCGGGCAGGAGCATGCCGTTACAGCGACCGCAGCGCAGCCGATTGCGTTCCATCCGAATACCGCCGGGGTAGACCGGTCGCACCAGGCGCCCGTCTTCGATATAGCCGGCCACTTCGCCGCACGGCAGGCACGTCAGCTCGACCCAGGTAATGCGCACCCGCTCGGGCAAGTTGATCTGAGTCGACGTGGTTTGGGGAACAGTCATCGTCATCTCTGACATAAACGCCCACCCTGACCACTTTAGGCTATGAAGTGTTTCACAGACACTCCAGCCTCAGATGCGGTTGTCTAACGATTGGCGACGATCGCCAGGAGGGTATTGAACGCCGAAATGGCTACGATCACGCGACCTTGTTTGGGAAACAGTCCGCTTCGCGTGGCCAACCATGCCGCGAGCGTGTCAGACGCATGAATCACCATGGCACTACGCACCGCCGCGTCGCGACGGGCACCGGGCGGCGCCAACAGGTCGACACCGATGAGCACCGTTCGCACGCCGAACATCCGAAAGACGTAGTTGATGCCCGGCTGGGTGTCAGGATCGACACCGATGTTGCGCGCGAGAAACCCTGGCACAATCAGCGCCGCCGCGCCGTTGAGAAGACGAATGCTCGCCAATCCGATGCGCGCGTAATCGGCTGGACGCCTATCGGCCATGCCGCGCAGTCTACCGCCCTGTTACCATCGCCACGCATCCAATTCGACGCATGACAGTCACGACCGACGATCTCGCGACGATGTCGCAGGCGGACCTGGATGACCTGTTTCGGCGCAGTCCGCGAGGTGATCTGCCGGACGGTGACGCAGTCGGGACCGTGATTCTGGGACCAGGCACTCCGCTCGAGGTACCAGTGATGTGGTTCGCCCGCTGGCTCGCCTGGCAGGGCAAGGTGGTCTACCGCTCGCGCGGCTATCTGGTGAACAAAGTCGGCCCGCTGGGGCTCCACCTGTTCAAAGCCCGCGTCTACGTCGCGCCCAGCTGGTTCGACAATCAGCCCGCGATCATCCTCGACTATTCGAAGACATCACTCCTGGCGCACAAGGTCCGCGATGAGATCCGCGAAGTCAGTCCTGGCACGTATTTAGGCATCGTCTTCTATGGCGGACAGAAGACCATCAATTTCGTCCTCGACTTCTCCGCGGCGGCCCACCAGCAGGCGTGATTAGCCAATCGGCCGTGACCATCATGACCGACATCCTCGCGGGCCACGAAAACGCGCTGCAGAAGCTGCTTGAAGACGCCGCGGCGGATGCGGCCAACAACAACCTGGTTCCGTTCGGCGTGTTCACGAGCGTCCACTTCGCGCGGTTCTTCATCATGCCGCCAGCCAGCGACCTGACAGGTCGCCCACTCGCGGCGCGACTGGTCTTCCTGGCCGATGTCGACGGCGCAGCCTCGACCTTCCTCCACGAGCTGGTGGACCGCGCCGCGGCCGGGCTGGACACCATCTTCAGCCACTGCGCTGGCTACCACGGCCGGTCGACGCTGCTGCCGTTCCTCCACCAGCACCGCCTCGCATCGACGGCCAAATACGTCAACACGATCGGCCGAACGGTTGAGCAGGTCCACCAGGAAGCGACGCTGCGCGAGATGTTGCGTGGCTACCTCGACCGTCACGCGACAAACTTCCGCGGAACGTCGCCGCGCCGCGTGCGAGCCGCGCTGCAGGAGTTCGTCGAACAGGAGCCGACACTAGCCTGGGCGAGACGGCCAGCCAGTGGCCCCGACAGCGCTTACTTCTTGGGCGAAACACTCCACCTGGCCGTCACGACCATCGCCGGCATCGTCCTGTTCCCGCTGGTCCTGGCCGGGCTGCCGTTGTGGTTGTACCTCCTGCGGCGCCACGAAACACAAGACATCACCCGCGACGTGGCGCCTAGCGACGAGCTCGTCGAGACCCTCGCCGCGCAAGAAGATCATGGCGTGCAGAATCCATTCACCTCCGCCGGCTTGCTGAAACCCGGTCCGTTTCGCCGCTTCACCGCTAGCGTCGTGCTGTGGGGCACCAACTTCCTGGCACGGCACGTCTTCAACCACGCCGACCTGATCGGCGTCAAGACAATCCACTTCGCACGCTGGATCTTCATCGATCAGAAACGCCGCGTGATCTTCGCCAGCAGCTACGACGGCAGTCTCGAAAACTACATGGACGACTTCATTGACAAGATCGCCTGGGGTCTTAACGCCACATTCAGCAATGGCTTCGATTACCCACGTACCAACTGGCTGATCCTGGATGGCGCGCGAGACGAGCAGATCTTCAAGCGCTTCAATCTGACGCATCAACTGGTGACCCAATTCTGGTACGCCGGCTACCAGGGATTGACGGCCCTCAACATTGAAAACAACGCCCGGATTCGCGCTGGACTGTACGGCGCGCTCGACGAAGCTGCGACGCGAGCCTGGCTGCAGCGCCTGTAATCTCTGGTTTCTGTTTGATGGCCGACCTCGAGCTGCAGGACATGCAAGGCTTCATCGCCCGCGGCTACGCGGAGTTGAAAGCCGCCAGCTACGTGCTCCTCCAGATCACTTCCGCCAGCTCCGCGCGCGCCTGGCTGGCAACGCTCGCCACATCCATCACCGCCGCGTCGGCTCGCCCAAGCGACAGCGCATTGAACGTCGCGTTTACGGTGACTGGTCTGCGAAAGTTGGGCCTGGCAGACCAGACGCTGGCCCAGTTCTCGAACGAGTTCCGCACTGGCATGACCACGCCCCACCGTCGCCGGACGCTGGGCGACGTCGGGCCGAGCGCACCGGAGGAGTGGCTGTGGGGCGGCCCGGGCACGCCACCTCCCGACGTGCTGCTGCTCCTGTTCGGCCGCGACGAACCGACATTGGAGAATACCTACCGGTCATTGGCAAATGGCTTCGCCAACGGTGGTGTCACAGCGATCTTGCGGCTCGAAGCGTTCGTCGACCTGGATGGCAAAGAACACTTCGGCTTCGCCGACGGCATCTCCCAGCCGACCATCGCGGGCCTTTCGTCGCGCGTCGATACGCCCCCGAATACGATCCGTCCAGGCGAGTTCATCCTTGGCTATGAGAACGAGTACGGTCGCCAGACCAACGCACCGGACCTCGCCCGCAACGGCTCGTACGTCGTGTTCCGTCACTTGAGCCAGGATGTCCGCGGCTTCTGGCGCTTCGTCGCCGCCGCTGCTGATGCACATGACGTCGACCGAACCTGGCTCGCATCCAAGATGGTTGGCCGCTGGCCAAGCGGTGCGCCACTCACACTCACACCGGATAGCGACGAGCCGTCACTGGCCAACGCCAACGACTTCACCTACCAGTACGGCGATGCCGACGGTCTGCGTTGTCCGATCGGCGCGCACGTGCGACGGTCACATCCGCGCGACTCGCTTGACCCCGATCCCGGCACGGCCCGGTCTGTTGCCGTCGATAAGCGACACCGTCTGCTCCGCCGTGGCCGCGAGTACGGCCCACCGATGGACGACCCGTATGCCACTCCGTCTGCCGACGATCCCGATCGAGGTCTCTACTTTATCTGCGTGATGGCCAACATCGCTCGCCAGTTCGAGCTCATCCAGCACTCCTGGGTGAACAATCCGACGTTCGATGGTCTGTACGACGGGCCGGACCCACTGGTCGGCCAGCATACCCCGAACGCCGCATTCGTCATCCCCGCCCATCCCATCAGTGAGCGCGTAACGGCCATCCCGCAGTTCGTGACGACGAGAGGCGGAGCCTACTTCTTCCTGCCCAGCCTGACGGCTCTCAACGCGTTGTCGGCAGGGTAAATCCCGGGAAGACTTCGTCGCCCGTCGGCTCGTAATGGGACACGTTGTTCAGCTGCATCCGCAGCTGTGACATCTCCCAGTACAACCGCTTGCGCGCGCGGCTGATATTTCCCAGGGGACGGTGCTCCGGCAGCGCGTGCCATGGGTTGTAGCTGAGCACGCGGGCGAACTCGATCTGGTCTGCCGAATCAAACGTCTGCCGCGGGATCCGCAGCACCGCCACGGGCACGCGCGGCGACAACGCCGTCGGCCACATGATCGACGCATTCTCGATCGGCATCAGGAACGGATCCGTCTGCACCTGCAGCAACACGTCAAACGCCACGTCCTGACGCGCCAGCGTCGCAGCCATCGCGTGACGCAGATAGTCGTCCGCTGGCCGCCCCGGCAGGTTCGGCACGCGCGTCCGTGACCGCAGCTGCGAACGAAACGCATACTGCATCGCCTGACCCTCCCCCAGCAGATACGGCACCGTTGAAAAATAATCGCTCTCCAGCGGACTGGTCTGTGTCCGGGTCCACAGCAAGTTCATCAACGAATCAAGCACGTGGTTGTCCTGGAGATTGAAGAAGTAGAAGAGCGCCGCGTTCTTGTAGCTCCAGTGCTGCAGCTGCGCATTTGCCCGCGCATTCGGCGTCACAAATGTCGGTGCCGACGTCCCGAACAGGTCCTGCGTGAAGTGCTCGTCGTCGAGCAGCTTCGGCCCCGGCACACCCATCACTTTGATGGCCATGCTCAGGAATCCGACGTCGTCGATATCGGCAGTCCAGTACGGGCCCGGGCCAGAATAGCGGACCCAGGCGCGATAGGTCCGCGGCTCGGCAAACAGTCCACGCCGCATGTGCTCTGGCACGTCGTCACGAATCGTCAGCTCCGCGCGCAGCATGCCATGCGTCTTGGTGTTGCCGCCGCGTTGAAAATAGCCGGGATTCCACAACCGCCGCATCTGTGCATTGAAGGTTGTGATGATGTCCTGGATGGTCGCCTCTTCGTCTGGCTGCAGCCGCTCTTCGGCTAGCCCTAGCCCTTCATCGTGGCGACCCTTATTCAGTGCATCGGTCACCCACTGGCTGAGACGGTCGCGCAGCAGCGCATCGAACGCCGGTCGGAAGAACGGATCGATACGCCGCTCCACGTGCACGAGCGCTGTCAGCGCATCGCTCAGCCGGTCGAGCAGTATGTTGCCCGTGTCGGCCGGCGGCCAACCGTAGCCACTCCCGCCAATGCGGTTGGAAGCCAAGCTCATTCCATCTCCTTCAGGACGCTGCACCACGAGCCGTCAATTGCCGAACCCGTGTGTAGGGTATAGACTCGCCGCTTGAGCCTCGAACGACTGCGCAAAGTTGTGGGCGCGATCGCCGTCGGATTGTGGATAGGCGACACCGTCCAGCGACTCCTCAACCGACCCACAGGGACGTACGTCTACGCGCCGAAACTGGCCGTCCGGCTGTACGCCGAGCTGTGCGTTTGGTTCGACAAACAGCTCGCCTGGCACCGCTTGCCGCTGCCGTTCGGTTTGCTGGTGATCATCGGCGAGCGCATCAAGCTGCGCCAGGAGAATCTGCACGATACGTCGCAGTTCGCGACCGTGCCGCAGCCCGATCCGCAGGCCAACGGCACGGCCTTCCTCCACCAGCGGATGCCTGAAGGCACTTTCAACGACCTGCGCGAGCCGCGTATGGGTGCGGCAAAAACGCGCTTCGGCCGCAACGTGCCGAATGAGTACACCTGGCCCGATCCCGAGCCACAGATCTTGACGCCGAACCCGCGCGAAGTCAGCCGCCAGCTGCTCACACGCGACGCATTCGTGCCGGCCACGTCGCTCAATATGCTCGCCGCGGCCTGGATCCAGTTCATGACGCGCGACTGGTTCAGCCACGGCGCGGGCGATAAGACCAACATGTGGTCGATCCCGCTGCCGGCCGGTGATGACTTCCCGCAGGACCCGATGCTCATCCCGAAGACGATTGCCGATCCAACGCGACCGGCCGACAACCCGACCGAACCACCAACCCACGCCAACCTGGAGACGCACTGGTGGGACGCTTCGCAAATTTATCCGACCGACCAGACACTGCAGGGCAGCGTCCGCGCCGGTAGCGGTGGCAAGCTGCGGATGGTTACGCATGGCTCCGACGAGCTGCTGCCCCCAGCGCTGCTGTCGCAGCTGGCGCAGGTCCCGGGCTGGTGGGTCGGACTCGGTCTCCTCTTGACGCTGTTCGCCAGAGAGCACAACGCAATTTGCGACCGCCTGGCCCAGGACTATCCGGATTGGTCGGATGAGGATCTGTTCCAGAAAGCGCGCCTGATCAATGCCGCGCTGCTGGCAAAGCTGCACACGGTGGAGTGGACTCCAGCCATCATTGCCCATCCGACGACGCGCGTCGCGATGACCACCAACTGGTGGGGTGTCGGCGGAAAGCAGCTGCACCCGCTGCTGAGCCGCTTATCAAACGACGAGATCATCCACGGCATTCCCGGTACAGCAGTCGAACATCACTCCGCACCCTACTCGCTGACGGAGGAATTCGTCGCGGTCTATCGCATGCATCCGCTGATTCGTGACGAGTACGCCTTTCGGCGGGCGACAGACGATTCGGTGATTGAGTCGCGCACGTTCGACGGTGTGGCCGATACGCACGGCAACGAGCTGTTGGATGGCACGTCTACAGGCGACTTGCTGTACTCGTTCGGCACGCTCCACCCGGGCGCGCTCCAGTTGCACAATTATCCGCATTTCCTGCAGCACTTCACCCGACCCGACGGCAAGATCGTCGACCTGGCCTCGATCGATGTCATGCGCATGCGCGAATTCGGTGTGCCCCGCTACACACTGTTTCGTGACCTGCTCCACATGCGGCCGCTGCACAGCTTCGACGACGTCACCGATAACCCCCAATGGGCCCGCCAGATGCGCGACGTGTACGAGGGTCGGCTCGACCGGCTGGACCTCATGGTCGGCATGTTCGCCGAGCCAAAGCCAACCGGCTTCGGTTTCAGCGATACCGCGTTTCGCATCTTTATTCTCATGGCCTCGCGGCGCCTCAAAAGCGACCGCTTCTTCGGCAACGACTACACACCTCAGATCTATACACCGGCCGGCATTGACTGGATCGAATCAACAACCATGAGCGACGTTCTCTTGCGCCATTACCCGTCGCTGCAGGACGCCTTGCGCGGCGTCGACAACGCTTTCGCACCCTGGCCGGGCGCCCGCGCCTGATTGATCTAGCGTACTTCCGTGACAACGTCGAGCAGATACGGCTCGCCGCTCGCCACCGCTTCCAGGGCTGTGGACAGGGCCCGCGGCAAGGCGGCTGGATCGCTGATCGGCCCCGCCGCCGACACGCCAAAACCACGCGCGACGGTCGCGAAATCCACCGCCGGCCCTTCTGGCCGGGTGCCAATCCCGGCGCGCTCGGCTGGCCGACCACGGTGCTCCGCCATGCGCAGACCATGTTCCTCGGAGTTGTAATAGCTGTGGTTGTTCAGCATGACCATAAGCAACGGCAAGCGTTCGTGAGCCGCCGTCCACAGGGCGCTGCTGCAATACAGCAGGTCGCCATCCGGCTGTAGATTGACCACGATCCGTTTCGAGCCCTTGTAGGCCAGGCCAACCCCGAGCGACGCACCGATCCCGTACCCCAGGCCTGCTCCACCAGCGGTGCCGGTGTACTGGTACGGTTGGTCGACGCGCCATAAGCGGCGAGCCCAACCACGCAAGTCGCTGTTCGACAACACCCAGTCATAGCCATCGAGCGCATCGCGCAGCGCCAGCCCGAGATAGCCCATAGCAATCGCCCCGGGAGCGGCCTGGCCCTGAGCGCGAGCGCGGGCCTCCCAATCCGCTCGCTGGGTCCGACCCTCCGCCGCCAACTCAGCGGCCCGCGCGGCCCGATCTTTACCCGCGCCGCCGCCCGCCGTTACCAGGTCCACGAGCGCTGGCAAGGCCACCCGGCTATCACCAACGAGGGCCAGGTCAACCGGTTGCAACCGCTGATAGTCCGACGCCCAGCTATGCACCAGCAGATCGTTGACGGTCAACGAAATGAGTCGCGCATCGGCCGCGGGAGCGAAGCCGGCTGGCACATGGTGCGCCGCATTGGCTTGCAATGCACCCCACAAATCGACGCAGTCCACTCCCAGAATCACATCGGCCTCGCGGAGTAGACTTTCGCGCCGTTCCGTCGCTTCGAGCGGATGATCGCTCGGGAAGTTGAACCGCGAGCCGAGATCGACCACTGGCGCCTGCAGCCGCTCGGCAAGACTGCGCAGCGCCTCGACGCCTGCTGCCGACCGACCGACCGTGTCGGCCAGAATGACCGGTCGGCGACTGGTTGAGAGCCACTCCGCCGCGGTGCGCAAGCCGGTGGCGTCTGCCTGGACCGGAGTCTGCTGCACCCACCGCTGCACATCAGTCGGCAGGGTCACGCCTTTTGGCAACTGGTCTTCCTGTAGCCCCGCGTCAAGACAGACATACACCGGTCCGGTCGGCTCAGCCGTCATCAGTCGGTAGGCGCGCAGGATCGACTCCGCCATGCTTGCCGCACTCGCCGGCTGATCGTCGAACTTCACGAAATCGCGGACGTGGTTGCCCTGGACGAGAGCCGTGTGGATCCACTCGATCCAAGGTCGACGACGGGTGGAGTCCATCGGACCGGTCCCGCCGAGCAGCAGCACCGGCACACGGTCGCACCACGCATTGAAGATGGCCATGCAGGCGTGCTGCAGGCCGACGACATCATGTAATGCAGCGACCATTGGACGGCCCGTAGCCTTGGCGTAACCGTGGGCCAGCGCGACCGAAATCTCTTCGTGCGTGCACAAAATGGTCCGCGGCTGAAGGTCGCCACCATAGTTGATCAGCGAGTCGTGCAGGCCTCTGAAACTGGCCCCCGGATTGAAGGCGGCGTACTCGATGCCGAGCGCCTGCAACAGGTCGACGACCAGGTCCGAGCCATACTCCGGCAC
The DNA here is from genome assembly GCA_035995405.1 of Chloroflexota bacterium. Taxonomy (GTDB): domain Bacteria; phylum Chloroflexota; class UBA6077; order UBA6077; family CF-72; genus CF-72. Next base: position 1,175 of record DASYKL010000216.1, on the reverse strand, counting down.
CCGTCCCCGAGCGTCGGCTGTGGCGCTGCCCGACTGCAGCAGCGTCATGCCGCGATGTGCGCCTTGCGCAGCAACGGCATGACTTTGTCGGCGTACAGATCGAGGAATCGCTTCTGGTCGTGACCGGGAGCGTGGAACACCAGATGATTGAACCCCAGATCGATATAGAATTTGATCTGCTCGAAGTGTTCCGCGGGATCGGTTGACACGATCCATCGGCTGGCGGTCCGTTCGGTGGGCAGTGCATCAGCCAGCCGCTCCATTTCGAGCGGGTCCTCGACGCCTGTCTTCTCCTGGCCCGACAGCGCCAGGGCACCCCACAGCCGCGTGTCTTCGAGCGCCCGCTGACGGTCCGTATCGAACGAGACCTTGACCTCGATCATCTTCTCCAACTCGGTGGGGTCTTTGCCCGCTTCGCGGGCGCCCTCTGCGAACGCCGGCAGCAGCTGATCTCGATAAAGCTCGGCCCCTTTGCCGCTGGTGCAGATGAAGCCGTCACCAGCGCGACCCGCGTACTTGGCCATCTGCGGACCGCCCGCGGCAATCAGAATCGGCACGCCACCTGGCGGTTTGTCGTAGATCGTGGCGCCGCGCGTCTTGTAGTACTGGCCATCGAACGTCACCCGATCTTCGGTCCACAACTTGCGCAGTAGCGTAAGTGCCTCGCGCAGGCGGGCCCAGCGCTCGCGAAAATCGGGCCATTCGATGCCCAGCGGCGGCACTTCGTTGAGCGATTCGCCGGTGCCGACGCCGAGCATGATCCGCTCGGGGAACATCACGCCGAGCGTGCCAAACGCCTGGGCGACAACCGACGGGTGATACCGGAACGTCGGCGTGACGACGCTGGTACCCATCATGATGCGCTCGGTTTTGGCGCCCAGTGCACCAAGCCAGGCGAACGAAAACGGCGCATGGCCGCCGGTGTGGCGCCACGGCTGGAAATGATCGCTGACGACGACGCTGTCAAAGCCGACCTGCTCCGCATGAACGGAAAAGTCGAGAAGCTCGACCGGCCCGAACTGCTCAGCCGATGCCTTGTAGCCGAGCCGATGGGGCTGCATGCATTCAGCTTACAAGGCGCGACAAAAGCGTATAACCGTCGACTGATGGCACTCACCTTCGGCCCGCGCCTGCAGGCCCTGCTCAATGAGCCCAACCCGATCATCATCGGCACC
>DASYKL010000215.1:0-3532 GCA_035995405.1 Chloroflexota bacterium | reverse complement strand
GCTGTTTGTGGCGGGTGATGCTGCCGCTCGCCCAACCAGGGCTTGCCGCGGCGGCACTCTTCGCCTTTGTCAACAGCTGGAATGAGTTCCTTATCGCCATCACGATGACGTCGTCAGCGGAGATGCGCACGCTGCCGGTCGCTATCTACTTGAGCATCACCGACGTCGGCGTTGACTGGGGCGCGCTGATGGCCAGCGCGACGGTGGCAGTCGCTCCGATCGCGGTGCTGTTCGTGTTCTTGCAGCAACGATTCATCAGTGGCCTCACCGCCGGAGCCCTGAAGGGCTAACACACAAAAGGAGTAGTGGGAAGCATGTCCCTGGAGTTCAACCACGCTGGTATCGTCGTCAGTGACATTGAAGCATCGACCCGTTTCTATCGTGATCTGCTGGGGTTCGACGTCGTCACGTCGTACAAGATGCCGGGCGACTGGCCGATCACGTACTTGCGATCCGGCGGAGGCCAGGTGGAGCTGCTCGGCCGTCACGGCGTGGCACGGCGAGAGGGGCCAACAGACCCCGGCGACGGCGCTGGGATCACCCATATAGGCTTCAAGACGGATGACCTGGAAGGTATCGCGGCCCGACTGCGGGACGCTGGTGTGCAATTCAAGACGGGCCCGAAACCGGCTGGCTCGGGGATCGGGCGATTGATGTTTGTGTATGACCCGGACTTCAATGAAGTGGAAATCATTCAGCGCGACACGGACTGGTAGGCTGCTATGAAGTTCACCCTCAACACGCTTGGTGCGCCCGACTGGGACCTGGAACAAACAGCAAAAAATGCCCGCGCCTATGGCTATGCGGGCGTTGACCTGCGTTTGCTCGACAGCGAGGTCATCAGTCTGGCGTCCGTACGCGCCAATCTGGGGAGGCTGCGATCGTTGTTTCCACGTGACGAGCTGCCGATTGCGGTGCTGGCCACGTCGGTGCGCCTGGCCACGAACGATCCAGCCGTGCGACAGACGACGCTCGACGAAACCTATGCCTGGATCGACCTCGCCGCGGAGTTGAACGTACCGGTTATCCGCGTGTTCGGTGCGCGCAATCCGCCCGAGCTGGACCTCGAACGGAGCATTCAGGCAGTTGGCGAAATGCTGGCCCAGTTGTCCAGTCGCGCCGAGCAAGCTGGTGTCAAAGTCGGTGTGGAGACACACGATGAGTTCGCCAACGCCGACAGCGTGGCGCGCGCCTTGCAACTGGCGCCCAGCACGGCCGTGGGTGCCATCTGGGACATGTGGCACACGCTGCGGGCCGGCAATTCGCCCGCTCAGGCGCTGGATGTGCTGGGCTCGCGCGTCCTGAACGTGCATCTCAAAGACGCTCGTCGCTCTGCCGACGGCTGGCAACTCTTGCTGCTGGGCGAGGGCGACATCCCCGTCAAAGAGGGCTTGCGGTTACTCAAGCAGCGTGGCTATGACGACTTCATCTCGGTGGAATGGGAGAAGAAGTGGCACCCGGAGATTCCTGGACCGGAGGTCGCCTTCCCACAACACATGGCGGTTCTCCGTGAGTATGTCCGCGAGCTCGAGTGACGACGATCGCTGATGTCGCTCGCCTTGCTGGCGTGGGCACCACCACGGTCACCAAGGTGCTTGCCAACCGTAAATACGTCAGCGAAGGCACCCGCAAACGGGTTCACGAGGCTATTGCCGCGCTCGACTATCAGCCCAGCGCGGCGGGCCGCATGCTGCGAACTGGGGTGACACGTGTCCTGGGCGTCGTAACACCGCCGCCCGAGGCTCAACCGTTCATGCAATCGTCGCTCTTTGCACGCTATCTCGACGGTATTGGTGAAGTCGCCGGCCAACACGGCTACGATTTGCTGTGGATCACCGGCGTCGGGAGCGACGTCAGCTCATACACGGCGCTGTTCAAGAGCAAGCGCGTTGATGGTGTGATCGACGTCTACATCCAACCGCGCGATTTGCGCATCGACGCCTTGAATGACAGCGGCTTTCCTTTCGTGCTGATCGGCATTCCTGAAGATGAAACGCTGCCCCACGTCACCGCGGCGCACGCCGATGGTGGCTATCTGGCGGGCGCGGCGTTTGTCCGTCGCGGGTATGCGTCAGTCGGGTACATCGGCCTGGCCGACTCACCGGCGTCGCGCGGCCGCCTGGCGGGACTCCGCGTCGCGCTGGCCGAAGGCGAACAACGCATTCTGGCTGAGCACATCGTTCTGGCGAACCGTGCCGCCGCGCTGCCGGACTTCGAAGAGATCGGCTATTCGGCCATGCGCCGCTGGCTGGCGCGCAACACCGTTCCTCGGGCGTTGCTGACAGCCTGGGACTCCATCGCCTACGGCGTGCTGCGGGCGTGCCACGAAAGCGGTTGTGCGGTGCCTGATGATCTCGCAATTATCGGCTTTGACGATGAGCCACCCAGCCGCTTGCTTACACCACCACTCGCCACTGTCCGGACGCCGGTCCGTGAGTTGGGCAGCGCGGCCGCCAAACTCCTGCTCCAGCTCATCGATGGTACTGCGCCCGTGCCACCCTGCCAGATCATGCCAATGTCCCTGGTAGAGCGCGAATCGCTCGGGCCGGGTCTCCCGGAACTCATTCCAGAAAGTTAGTGCATGTCCTCTATCAAGTTCGCGGTTTTTACTGGTAGCACGCCCGAATACACGCCGGAGCAAGCCGTCACCCTCTTCAAAGAGCTGGACTATGATGGCGTCGAGTGGCGCGTCGTTGATCAGGAGCCCTCGCCGAACGGGCAGCCCGATTTCTGGAAAGGCAATCGTTGCACGCTGCCGCTGAGCACGTTCGTAGAGCAGGCGCCGCGCATTCGTGATTTGACCGAGCGGGCCGGTCTCGAGATGCCGGGGGTCGGTTCGTATGCGTTATGCCACGAAACGGCCGCCGTCGAGCAGGTGCTGCGCGGTGCGTCCATACTTGGCGCGCCGACCGCGCGCGTTCGCTTGCCGAAGTACGACGGGCGTGAGCATATCAGCGTGATGCGCGAGCGGGCTCGTGCGCAGTTCCGAGATGTCGAGGCCCTGGCTGCTCAGTACGGCGTTCGCGCGATCATTCAGATCCACCACGAGACCATTACGCCGAGCGCGAGTGCATTGGCAAGTTTTCTGGATGGGTTCGACCCACATCACGTCGGTGCGATGTGGGATCCGGGCAACATGGTGAAGGAGGGCTTCGAGCAATATCAACTCGGGCTCGAGACGCTCGGTCCATTCCTCGCCACGGTCCACGTCAAGAATGTCGCCTGGAAACCGGTTGCAACGAAGCCCGACGGTACGGTCAGCTGGCAGTCCAACTGGGCGCCGCTGCGGACGGGCGTGGCCGATATGCGTACCGTGTTCGATGCACTTAACGCCGTCGATTACCATGGCTGGGTTACGTTCGAAGACTTCACGTCCGAGCAGCCCCGCGCCGATCGCTTGCGAGACGATCTGGCGTATGCCAGGCAGCTAGCGACTGCATTGCCGGCCGCCAGCGGGTGAGCGTCTCAATGGCCTGGCGGCTGTCGGCTGACCGTTGTTTCGACCCGGAGCCGTCGCAGCGCGCGCTGGCGC
>DASYKL010000214.1:0-3039 GCA_035995405.1 Chloroflexota bacterium | reverse complement strand
CCCTCGGCATCTCCATGGCTGTGCTGGGCGGCTACGACTGGGGCGGTCGGGCAGCCTGTGTGGTCGCCGCGCTGTGGCCCGAACGTGTCAAAGGCCTGGTCACGGTCGCTGGCTACAACATCCAGGACATCGCCGCGTCGGTCAAGCCAGCGTCGCCCGAGCAAGAACACCGGCTCTGGTACCAGTACTACTTCCACACCGAGCGCGGCCGCGCCGGCCTGACCGCCAACCGCGCCGCGCTATGCCGTCTGCTGTGGCGCCTGTGGTCGCCAACGTGGTCGTTTTCGGACGCCACCTACGCCCAGAGCGCCGTATCGTTCGATACCCCCGACTTCGTGGAGGTGGTGATCCAGTCCTACCGCCACCGCTTCGGTTACGCCCCCGGCGACTCGACACTCGAGGTTCTGGAAACGCAACTGGCCGCCCAGCCGCCGATCACCGTGCCGACCATCAACCTGGTCGGCGCCGACGACGGCGTCGCACCCCTGTCAGCGTCCGACTGGTCGGCCTCAAAATTCACTGGCCCATATACCCGTCGCGTGGTCGAGGGCGTGGGCCACAACCTGCCCCAGGAAGCCCCCGCCGCTTTCGCCAAAGCCGTCCTCGACCTGCTCTGATCCGGCGACTCATCTCGAAGTAAGGCCAGGACTTCACGCGCCTGGACGCGTAAAATGTGAGACGTAAAGCGCCCCGGAAGGGTGGCAGAGTCAGGTTGATTGCGACAATCTTGAAAATTGTTGAAGCTGCAAGGCTTCCGTGGGTTCGAATCCCACCCCTTCCGCCAGAACCTGAAAAACCGACGTCGAGTCTGCCTCCCGGCCCCTCGGCTGGCTCAGTCCTGTTCCCAGATCGGACTCAGCTCCAGACTGAGCGGCTGGAAGATCCTGTCGAACACCAGCGGCTCGGGTGTGAGGAGACCGAACTCGGGCGTTGGGCCCAGGACCATCTGCCGCCGCCAGAGGCTTGATTCCTGGCTGCTCGCCAGCCCAGCGACGGTGCCGTAGAACGTGTCGTAGGTCATGCTTCGTGGCTTCGTGAGCCAGGTCGCATAGCGCGCGCCGGCCACCCCTGGCGCCACATCGCCACGCAGACCGAACAGACTCCCGGCGCCGCCGCCCATGGCGCGAGCGACCGCCGCATGTGGCTGTTCACAGGGACCTGAAATGGCGGCGACGTTCAACGCATCGAGGGCAGCGAACCCGTCGACCAGGTACCAGTCAGCGTACGCGGGCGTTGCGCCAAGCCACGGCGTGCTGCCGGTGAGTCGGAAGACGAAAGACCTCTGAAATCCCGCCACATTCGTCTGCGCCAGTGCGTCGTGAAAGTTTCGCTGGAGCTGCTCGTACTCCGCCGCGGCGTGGCCAGCCTGCGGCCAATGCCAGAACACGTATGCCAGCATGCGCTGCAAGTATGGAGCCGACGACGTCCGCCTTCGAGCTGCAGATCCGACCCGCGGCCAGTGCCCGCGGTTGATACGCCTTGTACCCAGCGAACACCGCTCCAAACGCCACGTGCCAGTCGGCCGGCGCGCTCACGCTGTATGGCAATTCAGTAACGAACTGTACGCCGGTGAAAGCCCGCTGCGTGCCCGCATCCAACTCGTCCGCCCCGCACGCGCCCATCCCTCAGCCACCGCGAGTAACGACTCGGTAACGTCAGTGGTCTCGCCCGGGCACGCCGTCTGCCATCCCATCGACGTATTCCAGAGTTGGACTAGGAGGACTCCACCGATGAACAATCCCGTCTTACTGCTGCTGGTTGTCGTCGTTCTCGTGGTCGTCGCTGGCGGCTTGTGGTTCGCCAGCCGGCGTCGCAAGAGCGCCGAGATCCGCGAACAATTCGGTCCTGAATACGACCGTACCGTCAGAGAGTACGGAGCCACCGGACCCGCCGAACGAGCGCTCATCGAGCGCACCGAACGGGTCCAGCAACTGCACGTTCGCGCGCTGTCCGAGGAGCGAAGCTCGCAGTACGCCGCGGAATGGCACACCGTGCAGAGTCGCTTCGTGGACGATCCGCAAGCCGCGATTGGCGAGGCTGACCACCTGGTCACTGAAGTCATGCAAGCCCGTGGCTACCCGATGGGCGACTTCGAACAGCGCGCCGCGGACGTCTCCGTCGACCATCCGCATGTCGTCGAGAACTATCGCGCCGCGCACGCCATCGCCAATCGCACCCGTACAGGCGAGGCGGCAACCGAAGATCTGCGCCAGGCCATGGTCCATTACCGCGCGCTTTTTGCCGAGCTGATTGACGCCCGCCAACCTGCCACATCGGAGGCACGCTAATGACCACCACCGACGAATCCAATTCGGGGCGACTGAGCACCGCCGACTTTGCAGCCGCCGCCGACCACCGCGACGAAACCCCGACCCAGCTCCCAACCGACCAACAGCCGGTCCAGCCGCGCAGAGAAGACCAGGCCGCCCAACCATCGCTGTTCAAAGGCAATGACGGGGAAGAGTTCCATCGTCGCTGGAGCGACATCCAGGCCAGCTTCGTCGACGAGCCACGCGGCGCCGTCGAACAGGCTGACACGCTCGTCGCCGAAGTCATGCAACGGCTGGCGCAGGTGTTCGCCGAGGAGCGTCGCACGCTTGAGCAACAATGGGACAAAGGCGGCGACGCCGACACCGAGGAGCTGCGCCTGGCTTTACGCCGCTATCGCTCCTTCTTCGACCGTCTGCTCGCGATGTAATTCTCGCCAGGTTTGCCGCGGCCCGCGCATTCCTCCGCGGGTCGCGCTAGCCTGGCCTGTCCAGCTCGGCCAGCTGCTCCGCCGTGAGGAGCTCTGGCCGACGCTCGCGGGTACGCTCCAGCGCCTGCCTGCGCCGCCATGCGGCAACCTGTGCGTGGTGCCCGGACAGCAGCACGTCAGGCACGCGCAAGCCACGAAAGTCGGGCGGGCGGGTGTACTGCGGATACTCCAGCAGACCTTCAAACGAATGCGATTCGTCGCGCCACGCTTCGCTGCTTGCCAGCACACCGGGTCGTAGACGGAGCACCGCATCGAGGACGACCATCGCTGCCAGCTCGCCG
>DASYKL010000213.1:0-6146 GCA_035995405.1 Chloroflexota bacterium | reverse complement strand
GCCCGATCACCGGAATGGGGTTGGGCAAGCCCTTGAGCCGATTGAGCAAACCGCCTTCGCCCAGCTCCAGGTCGAGGAGTACCAGGTGGGGATGCCACTCAAAGGCCAGCCGCGAGACCTCCTGCCACCGACTTGCTGACTGAATGGTGAAGTAACCGTGAGACAGCGCCGTACGGACCAGTTCGGCGAGCACTGGCTGCTCGACGATCAGGAGGATTCGCGCTGGGCGTTGCTTCGAGCCGACGTCGGTGGGCTTACCAGGTGGCGACTGACCACCCTGCGGCGTCCTGTTCAAACTGGCGTCCGGGCATCTCGAGGGTCTAGCCAAATCACGGCTGAGGTCAGTCGCTGACAATCGAAGATTGGCAGCTGCTTCACTAACCTACTGGCGCTCCTCAACACGGGCTTCGGCATCACGATCACACTACTATTCGCGACAGGATCTGCTGGTTGCCATGGCCAATTGGCATATAGGTAAAGTGCCGGTCGGCCCGCCACGCGCCCAGGTGACAGGGGTTCCGCCGCCCGTCCATCGCGCGGGCACCCCTTACCAGTAGCGTCCCGGCCATGCCATGTCGATCGCCCTGCTCCGCCACGAAAATAGGGGCTCAGTGCAGCGCCCGAAGTCGGGAAGCGGCTTCCGGCCGCGATTGGTTCGAATAGTTCAGGCACCGGTTGGACGGCACAAACCGCCCGCCTTGATGCACGCGTCTCCTGGGCGCCGGGTCCATTGTTAGTGGATACGAGTGCGCCAGGGCATGCCGAGCGAGGTTGTCACGCTCAGTAGTCCCGCAATGCTTGCGATCGCGCATTTCGCGGTCCTGGCTCTCGTCACGGTGTGTGAGGTGGCCGCCTGTCGAGACGCGGCCAGCTGTTCGTCAGTGACGATGCGGCCATCGCCGAGATGCACGGGCGGCCAGCAAGCGCAGCAACACAAAACGCCGCGGCCCACCATACCCGCCAACGAAGCGGAGCGGGAGATGGGATTCGAACCCACGACCTACTACTTGGAAGGCAGCCGCTCTAGACCGGACTGAGCTACTCCCGCGTCGTTTGGTGCCGCCGCGCAAACATACGATCGCGGTGGCAGCGTGAGGATATGATATCGCACTTCTCGACCTCCTCGACGCGCCACTCGCGGCTTTACAGAATGATGGGACCGGCAGTTTGCGCGCGGGCGTCACCCTATCGTGCCGCTGGTTCGCTGAGCAAAGGGTCATCGGCTGCGGCGGCAGCCTCGGCGACGGCGAGCAGGAACAGCGCGAGCACCAGCAGGTGCACGGCCGTACACCACAGACATACCGCGCCGATGAGGAACAGTTCGGCGTAAATCAGATAGAACACGAACCCGACTCCGATGCCAGTCCAGATGAGCAGCCACAAAGGCCGCGGGCGAACGGCAAGCAGTACCAGACAGAGTCCGAACCACGCGATGCCCAGCACGGCAACTGGCACCGGCCCGATCATCGATTCGGCACTCGACGTCACCTGCTCGCAATTGATCACTCCGGTGGTGGCGCACGCCAACGATACCTGGCCCTGGGCGTAATGCACGATCGCCAGATACAGGGAAATGCCAAAGCCAAGCGCGCCACATGTGGCGGACCAGCGCGACAGCGACACGGCTAGTGAGCGGCGGGGACAGGCGCGGCTGCTAGAGTGGCCTCGAGACTCTGGATGGCCTGCTGACCGCACACCGCTTGCGGTGTGTCGCCCGTAGCCGCGCAGATCGCGGCGGTTATCTCGTTGGCACCACCAATGATCCCTTGCGTGAGTGGCGAGGTTGGGTCGCTCAGACTTTGTGCAATTGACTGTAGGGTCTGGCCGCGCAGCACGCCGACATCGTAGCTAGCCCCCGATATAACGTACTGGTCGGCGATATCGATGAAGGGGATTGCGCCCGCGGAACCGGTCGGAACATATGGCGGCCCATCGTACTGCCGCAACAACTGTTGCTGGTCAGGCGTGGGCGTCTGCAGCGCGGGATACGTACCACCGCTGCGCACGTTGGACTGTAATTCGACGGCGCTGAAATCCAGATACGGACTGGAGTAACTCGAGCCGACGAACGAAAACGTCGGCGTGTTGGGAAAGACGTCATCGGCGGCTGAATGCGAGGTTGTCAGGCCAGAGAACTGGCCGAAACGACTCAACGCGACAACGAGCGACCACCGCTCGGCGGCGCAGTACGGGCAGTACTCGGCACCGATATAGGTGACGAGGGGCAGTCCGTTCGCTCCGCGGCGGACGCTTGCGCCCACTGGTAGCGGGAGCGACAGCGCCGAGCCGCGGCCAACCTCCTGGAAAGTGGTGGCGGGCACGTTCGTGACGCTGGCAAACACGTCGGGCGGCACCGGGCCATTTGGAGTCGTTGGTTGCTGTACCGCGATCACTTTTAAAGCGAAAAGCGCGGCGAGCACGAGAACCAGACCACCAGCCGCGAGGGCGACGAAACGTGCCGGACGGTTCGTCTGTGAACGTCGAGCGGCGCGGGCACGATGTGTTGGTGCGTGCTGGGTGGTCTGCATCGTCAAGTTCGAAGTATCTAGAAAAGTATGCCCAGGCCTGACACAGATATGCCAAATTTCGGGCCGATGGACCGTAGCCCGTCCCACGCGACCAGGGTTAAGAGCGCTTCAGGTCCATTTTGAACAGGGGCTGCGCGCGGCGGTGATACGCTCCCTCGACGAGGGAGGGGCTATGCCGAGCAAGGCGTCAGGCGATGGAACGTACGGAAGCTGGGGCGAGGTCAGTCGTCGGCGATTCCTGCGGCTCGCGGGCGGTGCGGCGGGGGGTGCGGTCGCCCTGTCGCTGGCCGCGGCATGTACCCCGAGCACACCCAGCACAGGGGCGCCGACCGTGGCGCCTGGTCGGCAGCCGGCCGCCACGGTCGGGGCTACTGGTGCTGGGTCTGCTGCCAGCGCGCTCTACCCGACCTATGTCGCCGCGGCGAGCGGCCCAAAGCCGGATGTGCCGGCGAGCGGGCCCGGCTACGACGACGGGTTCAACAGCTTCCCGATCAACCCGGCCAAGGCCATGCCAGGCGATCCGCCCGGGACAGGTAGCACAGTCAAGATCATGTCCATCGCGCTGTTCCCACCGCCGACTCCGCTAGCCCAGAACCCAGCCTGGCAGGCGGTCAACAAAGCCCTCAACGCGAACGTCCAGTTCGACGTCGTCACCCAGGCGGATTATCCCGTCAAGCTCGGTACGGTCATGGCCAGCAGCGACATACCCGACATGCTGTACATCTACGCACCGGCCAATTCGTCGAGCACACTGGCTGCTGCCAATGGCTTGCCCCAGTTTCTGCAGTCGCAGGCTGCCGACCTGACGCCATATCTCGCCGGCGATGCCGCCAGGGATTATCCGAACCTGGCTGCCATTCCCACCCCGGCCTGGAAAAACGCGGGCTGCGTGTACCAGGGTCACCTCTACCTGGTGCCGCTGCATCGCTATCTGCCGGGGCAGATGTTCGTGAAGAATGTCGACGTCTGGGATGCCGAACTGGGCCCGAACTACATCCCCAAGAATGCCGACGATTTCAAACGCGTGCTGCTGGCGTTGACGAAACCACAGCAAGGCTTTTTCGGCATTGCCGCGGCGCAAGACTCCGTCATGCACCTGACGACGTTCGCCTCCATCTTCGGCGCACCGAACGGCTGGCGTCTGGATCCGGGCGGCGCGCTGGTCAAGGATGTTGAAACGGCGGAGTTCAAGGCAGCCACGGCATACGTACGCGACCTGTTCGCGTCCGGTGTGTTCCATCCTGATTCGCTGAACATGGCCAGCAATGTCATCGCACGGACCCAGTTTTATGCGCGCAAGTTTGCGATCCATCGGGATCCGATCAACGGCTGGCAGGATGCCTGGCGGCACGCGCTGCAGGCGACTCCGCCGTTCAATGTGCGCCCGTTACCGCTGTTTTCCGCGCACGACGGAGGAAAGACCTCGCACTTCGTGACGGGCGGCCACCTGTGGGCGACGGCTTTGAAAAAGGGTACGCCCGAACGAACCAAAGAGCTATTGCGCATCATGAACTGGCTCGCAGCGCCATTCGGCAGCGCGGAGGATCAATTGCTCACGTTTGGCCTCAAGGACGTCGACTACACCCTGGACGAGAGGGGCAACCCGACGCTGACGCCGCAAGGCAACAGCGACGCGAACTACGTGCCTTGGAAATACACGGCGCAACATCCGCTGGTCTTCTTTTCGCCGGATCTCCCGGACTATGCCGGAGTGATGGCCGAGACGGAGAAAATGATGATGCCGTCAGCGGTGTCCGATCCGACATTCGGACAAATTTCGCCGACTGCATTTGCGAAGGGCTTCACGTTGTCACAGGCCTTGAATGATGGGTTGGTCGACATCATGGTGGGCCGGCGCCAGATGAGCGACTACGAACAGCTGGTCACAGACTGGCAGAACAACGGTGGCGAGCAGATTCGCAAGGAGTTCGCGGCATCGATCGCCGCGGCGGGCTGAGCTCAGACTCGGTTAGCTCGTCGCGGCGACGGGCGTTCGCGTTTCCATGTCAGCGGGGGCTTCGTCAAGAGTGGCGGCGGCGTCGGCGTCGTGGATCTGGAGCGCGAACACGATCCCGAGCAGACCGAACAGAATGGACACGATGAATGCGTCGTGGAAGGCCTGGAGCTGCGCTTGGGCCGCGGGTAACGCGCCATTGCCGCCGAGGGCCGCCGTTTGTTGGAGCAGAACTGTCGTCAGAACGGCCACGCCGACCGACGCTGCTACCTGACGGTTGGTGTTGAACAGCGACGACGCGCGACCAGTCTCTGCCGAGCGGATTGTGGCAAATGTCGCCGTTTGGGCGGCGACGATCGCGAAGCTCATTGACACCCCGCGCAGGAACATGATTCCGCGGATCCACCACAGGTTCGTTTCAAGGTCGACCAGTACGAACAACGCCGAGGTGATCGACAGACCGGCCAGGCCAATGGCGAGCATCCGCCGCGGTCCGACTCGCGCGTAGAGGCGACTGGTCACCTGGACCATCAGCATCATGCCGATGGCCTGGGGGAACGTGGTCAAGCCGGCGTCGAATGCAGATAACCCACGTAGTTGTTGCAGAAACAGCGGTAACAAGAAGAGGACGCCGAACAGCACGCCGAAGGCGGTGAACATGGCCAGACTGCCGAAACGAAACATACGATCGCTGAACAGGCGTAAGTGGAGCAGTGGATCTGGCTGGTGCAATTCGATGAACGTCAGAATGATGAACAAAGCGATGCCTACGCCGCCACTGATCACCACTCCCGGCGACGTCCAGCCATAGGTCGGCCCTTGTGACAGGGCGTACAGAACCAGGGCCAGGCCACCGCCGGAGCACAGGAAGCCCCACACGTCAAACCGTCCGGTGGTGGGCTCGGTGTGCTCGCGCAGGAACAGCACGCTGAAGACCACAGTCGCCAGTCCGACTGGCACGTTGACAAAGAAGATCCAGCGCCAGGTGGCGTGATCGACGAGCCAGCCGCCTAGCACCGGGCCAAGCGCGGGCGCAATGGCGGTTGGCACGGTGAGCACCGCCGAAGCACGCGCTCGCTCCTCAGGCGGAAACGCGCGGAACAACATCGTGGTGCCGACCGGGGTCAGCATGCCGCCGCCAACCCCCTGGAGGACGCGGAAGGCAATCAGCGACTGGATACTCCAGGCCAGGCCACACAAAGCCGAGCCAAGGACAAACACGACGAGTGCAAACACGAAGGTCTTCTTGGTTCCGAAACGATCGCCGAGCCAACCGGATGCCGGGATCCAGATGGCAAGACTGAGCAGGTAGCCGGTGACCACCCATTCAAACGTACTGTCGCCAGCGCCAAACTGGATGCCCAGGGTCGGTAAGGCGACGTTGACGATGGTCGTGTCCATGATGTCCATGAACATGCCGGCCACGAACGCGACCGCGACAAGCCAGCGGTAGTCGATGCTCCGTCGCGGACTGCTGCGCGGTTGCACTGGTCGGTCGTTCAGGGCCATCTCTTCCCAGTCTCGCGCTGGCTGACGACGGCGCGAATCGGGCGGGAGTAACAGACGCTGCCTGTCATTGGGCCTAGGGCAAAGGTCGGGGACGGTTGTGGGCCTCGCGACGGTTTGGTAGTGCGCTGCTGACACCGAGACTGAATGTACGCACT
>DASYKL010000212.1:0-3200 GCA_035995405.1 Chloroflexota bacterium | reverse complement strand
TCATCGTTTCCTACAACACCCGCGATTTGCTTCGGGAAGCAATCGGCTCGCTGGCTAACCACCCGGACGTCGAGGTCATTGTTGTCGACAACGCCTCGCACGACGGCTGCGCCGAGGCGGTCGCCGAGCACTTTCCGAGTGTTCGGCTGATCCGCTCGACGGTCAATGTTGGCTTCGCTGCCGCTACGAATCTCGCCGCGGCGTGCGCCACCGGGCGAGCCCTGTTGCTGTTGAACCCGGATGCGACCCTCGAGGCGGGCGCCCTTGACCTCCTCCTCGAGTGCCTCGATAAGAACCCGCGCGCTGGTTTAGTAGCGCCCGCGCTGCGCTACCCGTCGGGCGCCGTCCAGCCGGCGGCCTTCCGCTTTCCGGGCCTGGCGCAAGTCGCACTCGACCTCTTTCCCATTGCACGACTGATGAACTCGCCGCTCAACGGCCGCGTCTCTGCCCAACAGCCGCTCCAGATCGACCACCCTCTCGGCGCCTGCATGCTCATTCGGACCGCTGCCTGGCAGGACGTCGGTCCGCTCGACGAGGGCTACTTCATGTACCTGGAAGAAGTCGACTGGTCAGTGCGAGCCAGGGACCGCGGCTGGCAAATCTGGCATCAGCCAGCTGCAGTCGCCATACACCACGGCGGCCAATCGACCCGCCAGCACGCCGATCCCATGTTCGCCCAACTGTGGCGGAGTCGACTGCGCTACTACCAGCGGTACTCGAGCCCGACGTACAACCGCCTTCTCCACGCCCTCGTACGTCTCGGGCTCGGTCGCGCTGCGGCGACCAGCGCCAGCCGCGCCACCTCCCTCGCAGCAGTGCGGCGTCTGGCCGAATGACAACCACCGTTACCCTGACCGCGGCGGTCATCGCGCGCGACGAAGAGCGCATGCTCGGCGACTGCCTGCAATCAGTCGAGTTTGCCGACGAACGTCTGGTGCTGATCGACACCGCCACCCGCGACCGCACCCGCGAAATCGCCCTGCAGCATGGCGCGCGTGTCGTCGAGCGCCCATTCGACAACTTCGCCGCCCAACGCGACGCGGCATTGTCACTTGCCACCAGCGAGTGGGTCCTCTTCGTCGACGCCGACGAACGTGTCCCAGCGGCGCTGGGCGAAGAAGTCCTGCGGAGCATCGCCGCGCCACAGGGACAGCGCGGCTTCTGGGTGCCGCGCCACAACTACCTCATGGGCCGCCTCGTTCGAAATGCGGGCTGGTTTCCCGACTATCAGCTACGGCTGCTCGAACGGCGTGCCGCCCACTTCGACGCGCGGCGCGTCGTGCACGAGCTGGCAATCGTCGATGGTCCCGTCGGTCACCTGCGCGAGCCGTTCGTCCACTACAACTATCGCAGCGTCGGCGAGTTCATCTTCAAGCAGGAACGCTACTGCCGGCTGGAAGCGGAGCGCTGGTTCGGGACGTACGGCCGACCGCGTCTCAGAGCTGTCGTTGGTCAGCCGCTGCGCGAGTTCTGGCGCCGCTATATCAGCCTGCGCGGCTATCGCGAAGGTCTACTCGGGCTGCTGCTCAGCGCGTTGCTGGCGTACTACGCTGGAAAAGCCGTTTGGTTAGCCCGCCGCTTGCCGTAGCTCGTCGATCGTCGTCATGCCCCGCACGCGGGCCACAAAATCGCCGAGGCTGGCACTCTGCCCCCGCAGCCTCCGCAGCAACACTGGGATCGGGTTTGCTGGCGACGCGGCGAAGCCGTCGCCATAGCTGCCATAGAGGGCGAAGTACGCCTGGTTGATCTTGCGAATGGCGTAGCCGTGCTGCTGCACCTCATCACGACGCTGGCGCATATAGGCCTCTGCCTGGTCGACTTGCCCGTCGGCCAGGAGCCGCTCGGTCTCGACGCGCGTCGCGCGCATGAACGCACGAACGTCAAAGCCCTGGCTGGCCGCGCCAGGTGCAGCCGCCGGCGCCGCGCCCGCGACGCTCGGAGGCGGTGCCAGCCCCAGCTCAGCCGCCATCTGCGCCCCAACCTCCTGGCCAATCATGTCCGCGGTGGTCTCGTTTATTTCGCGCGTCTGCTGGCTGTCCCAGTACGCCTTGCCAAGGGGGTAAAAAATCAAATACTGGTGCACCCACTCGTGGGCCACTGACGTGAGTACCCGCTCGGCCGACGACTCGTCGAGCACCATCGCCGGATAGGTCGCCAGGCCGCCGATGGGCGCCACCAACGATGACACGCCCGTACTGTCGGCCGATGCTTCCAGTCGTTCCTGCGCCGCAACGTCCAGCGCCTGCAGGATCGAGGACTGCTGCACCCGCAGTGCCGAGCGTGGGGCGATGACCAGGACGTTGGGCGGTGCCGTCAGCGCCACGAGACCGGGTGGGAAGTGGCCCCCGCTCGGCTACGCCAGTGGCGGCGACTGCGTCAGCCCGGCACCGCGATAGGCCTGCCCAACTTCACGCTCCAGCGCCCCCTCGGCCGTCGCGTGCAGTCCGGCCCGCGCCGCCACTGGTGTGGCGAAATACTCGCGCAGCAGGTCGCCATCCGCGTTTGTCGCGGTGTTCGCGCTGGTCAGCCCAAGCCACAGTCGACCAGCGCTGTCGGCCAGGTGAAGGGTTTCCCAGTCGAGCAATCGAAACGACACCGGTCCCGCCAGGTCGCGTAGCCGAACGTCCGTGGACGGCGACAGCGAGCCGAACAGCAACGGCAGCACCAGCACGACACTCGGCAGCCAGCGCAACAGTCTCACAGTACTCTCGCGCTCACGGTAGGGTCGCCGAAACCGTACCGCAACGTGCCAGTGAGTAGCATTGCTTGCTGTGCAGCCCGACGCGGGCTCGCTCGAGACGGCTCTTCGAGCGGCCCAGCGCGGCGATGTCGCCGCGTTCAACATGGTGGTGATCGCGTATCAGCGTCAGCTGTTCAACGTCTGCTACCGCACGCTCGGCAACAGCGAAGACGCCGCGGACGCGACCCAGGATGCCTTGGTAAGCGCTTTCCGTGGCTTAAACAGCTTCCACGGCACCGCCGCGGGCTTACGTGGCTGGCTGCTGCGTATCGCCATCAATACCTGTTACGACCACCTGCGGCGGCGCCAACGCC
This sequence comes from Chloroflexota bacterium, assembly GCA_035995405.1. Classification (GTDB taxonomy): domain Bacteria; phylum Chloroflexota; class UBA6077; order UBA6077; family CF-72; genus CF-72. Next base: position 146 of record DASYKL010000212.1, on the reverse strand, counting down.
GACCAGCCGACAGCCTGAGCAGTGTCGGAGTTGACGACGCTGGCGAGCCAACCCAGAGTCCCGCCGAACGTCTGCCCGAGCCTGGCCCAGGCCCCGAACAGCACAGTTTGAACACCGAGACAGCCCGCGCCCTGCAGGCCGCTATC
>DASYKL010000211.1:0-2743 GCA_035995405.1 Chloroflexota bacterium | reverse complement strand
GCGATCAGGATGCGGCCGATCGAGCCGCTGCGATCCCAGACCCAGAACGCAAAGCCACGCCGCGAGACGACGCGACCGAGGACGACGGTCAGGAGCCAGGTCAGCCCGACGCCGAAGAGCAGCAGGCCGAAGCCGCGGAGGAGGCCGTCCACGGGTGCTAAAGCGACAATCTGTCGCAGCGACGGTCTGTGTCGCGCGCGTCAGCCGGTACCGCCAGGCAACAGAGCACTGAGGCGGCAGTGTAGCCGGCCTGCGCGCGTGGGGGATTCCCGATAGGCCCCAATACGCCCGCAGGACGGGGACCATTCTCGATCGAATCAGGTTCCGCTCGCTCGGCCAGATCGCGGTGGTGGCCGCAAACCGTGGTGTCGCAACACGGGGTAGGGGGCTGACGTGGTGCGTCCGGGATCCGGGCGCACCACGCGCAGCCTTCGCTTGACTAAGTTCGTTTGACGAAGAAGAACTAGGCGTTCGGGTCTTCGCCGTCTGCGCCGCGGCCCGGACCGCGCTGCGGCAGGACCTGAGTCATTTGCTGGTCGATGCGCGTCGCGATTTGCGTCTTCTGCGTCGCAGCGTCAGCGGCGGTGACTTTACCTGCCGTCACGGCGGCATCGATACGCGTGTTCGCGGCGTTTTTCAATGCTGTCGCCAGGTCGGTGGCCGACTTGTGCTGGTCACCAGCGACGGTCGTCAACGACTTGGTCTGCAGCGCCGTGCGGAGATCGGCTGGCTGCATGCCGAGGAACGTAGCAGCCGTCTGCAAATCGGCCCCACCGCGACCGCCAGGGCCGCCCGGACCGCCAGGACCGCGCTGTGGCATGACCTGGGTCAGCAACTGATCAATGCGTGTGGCTGCTTGCGTCTTGCGCGCGGGAGCATCGGCGGCCGTGACCTTGCCAGCGGTGACGGCGGCGTCGATCTTGGTGTTGGCGTCGGCCTTCAACGCGTTGGCCAGGTCGGTCGCTGATTTGTGCTGGTCCGCGGCGATCTGCGTCAGGGACTTGGTCTGGAGCGCGGTGCGCAGGTCGGCTGGCTGCAAACCGAGGAAGGTCGCCGCGGTCTGCAGCTCGGCGCCAGCACCGCCCGGACCACCCTTGCCGCGTCCCTCGCCGCCCGGGAAGCCGTTGCCCGCCGGGAATCCAGCGTCGGTGCGCGCCTGACCGATGGCTGTCTGCAGCTTGGCCGGGTCAATGCTCAGCCGTGTGGCCAGCGCTGCGATGAACTTCTGGTAGCCCGACTGGGTCTGCTGACCCGTCGTGGTGGTTGGCTGTGTCTGCGCCGCGGCTATGCCAACCGCTGCGCCGCCCAGCACGAGCACGGCCCCGCCGGCTGCGAGAGTGCGTTTGATCGAACGTGGAATCGAAGACATGATCCTGACTATGCGCCTCGGGGTGCTAACAGCCTGTTAGGGAGAACTAAAACATCTCTGAAATTCTTAGCGCCGAGAATGAATTACTTGCCGCGTAATCACAGTGGGGTCCAAGGTTGCGGACCTAAATTTTAGCCATGCAGGCGCTGATCTCCGACCGCTCAGCCGAATCCGATGATTCGAGCAACGCCCAACCACTCGTGCTGGTGGTCGGCGATGACACGCGCCTGTTGTCGTTTCTCGACCGTCAGCTCAGCGCCGTCGGCTACCGGGTCGAGCTCGCCAGCGACGGCCAGAAAGCTCTCGCGGCTGCAGCCGCGAGAGCGCCTCGAGTAGTGATTCTCGACGTTGCACTGCCTGGCCCGCATGGACTCGACGTGGCCCGCCGTCTCCGCGACCACAGCGGAGTGCCAATTTTGATGCTGGCCACCGCTCATGAGACGGATGCTCGTGTGGCGGGTCTCGATGCCGGGGCTGACGACTATCTGCCCAAGCCGTTTGCCCTCGAAGAGCTGTTGGCTCGACTGCGGGCATTGCTGCGCGGCCGGGCCCTGGCGGCGGCTGACGCGCTGGCGGACTCGCGTCATGTGCTGCTGACCTATGCCGACGTCTGTCTGGACCAGGACACGCGTGAAGCTACCCGCGGCGGACGTCGGCTTGATCTGCGCAACAAAGCGTTTGTGCTGCTGGCGTGCTTTCTCCGTCACCCGGGCCGCGTGCTGAGCCGCCGCGAGCTACTCGGAGAGGTCTGGGGGTACGAGTTCCTGGGTGACTCGAACGTTATCGAAGTAACGGTCGGCCACGTCCGCCAGGCGCTGGAGGCCGTCGGTGAACCCCGCCTGATTCATACCGTGCGGCCTATCGGTTACATCCTGCGTACGGACAACGGCTCGGCGCAGCGTCCGTTCAGGGAATTGTCACCCCCCTGAGCACGACCGGTTTGTGGATGGTGTAGTCCAGCTCGTCCGCCTGCACAACGCCTGGCGGGGTCAGCACGTCCATCGCTTTGGGCACGGTGTTCGGATCGACCGTGCAGTGTGGATCGGTACTGGTTGTGGCGCACACGCCGAAGTTGTACGGCTGCGGCGTTGACGCGAAGCCGCGGGCCTGGTCCGAGCTGAAGCCGTCCTGACCGGTGAGTACCACCGTGAAGCCCCAACCAGGGGCTGGCTGGCCGAGCGACGCTTTGGGCACGCTGAACGTGATGAAGCGTGAGATCGCATTCGCCCGAATGTTGACGGTGCCCAGCGTCGCTCCATGGGCGTCGATGTAGCGCTGGCCGAAGCCCTGTACCTCGATGAGCCGGCTCCAGGCCGAGCCACTGTCCAGGCCGTAGTTACGCGGCGGGTATGACGCGCCAGTCGAGGTGTCGCC
>DASYKL010000210.1:0-6997 GCA_035995405.1 Chloroflexota bacterium | reverse complement strand
TTCGTCGATCAGCAGTACGTCGGGCTGTGTGGCCAGGGCGCGGGCGATGTGGAGGCGGCGCTGCTCGCCGCCGGAGAGGGCGCGGCCGTCGACGCCGATCCTGGTGCTCGGGTCGACGCCGCCGCGGTCGAGCGCCATGCCCACGAGCAGGTCGTTGACGGCTGCTTCGCTTGCGATCGGATTGGCGAGACGGATGTTGCTGGTGACCGTTCCACTGAAGAGGAAGTCATCGGCCAGCACGGCGGTTACGACGCGGTGCACGGGTCGGATGGCTGGCTGTCGCAGCGTTGTCGCAAGAGCATCCAGAAGCGTCGTCTTGCCGCTGCCGGAGGCGCCGGTCACGACCAGCGTGTGGCCGGCGGCGACGGCGAAGTCGATGTGACGTCCTACCCGGGTCGGAGTCTCAGGCAGCCAGTAGCCAGATGCGCTCAGGCCGCGGTGGTCGTGGACTGCCCGAAAGGTCGCGCCTCCAGCAGGGCGGAGCCGCCGCTCGCGGCCGACGCACCCGAGGCGCTGCTCGGCCCACTCGGCTACGCGCTGCGCTTCGGCCGCGGGCACGAGGCGTTCGGCCGTAGCCAGAACGCCGGCGGCGAGGAGCGCGATGAACACCACTGTCGAGACATCAGCGCCCCTGGCCGCGGTCGAGATGACGGCGAGCACTAGCGCTGCGGCGGTCACGGCGCGGACGACGCCGGTGGTCCGCGCCAGGGTCGCTGCCTGGCGCAATCGAAGGTCCTCGAAAGTGGCGAGATGTCGAAATGTGCGGAGCGCGAGCTGGTCGGCCGCGCCGAGCGATGCCATCTCCGGCCAGGCATCGACCGCGGTGACAAGCTCAGATCGCAGCGCGCCGCGAGTCCCACTCGCGTCGCCACCATGATGCATGGTGGCGATGGCGAGCGCGGCGCACACCACGGCCGCCACGGCCACGATGAGCGCCGTGAGGGCATACCCGTCTATCGCGATGACCAGGCAGGCCCCCACCGTCATCGCAGCCGCCACGATCGCAGGCGCCGTGGACTGGATGAGCGCCATGCCCGAGGTTTCGGCGTCGGCCATGACCCGGTCTAATGAGTCTCCGGACCAGGTGGCCTGCGTCCCGGCCGCGACGCGGTCGTAGAACCCGAGTCGAGCGGCGCTCATCCGGCGCAGCGCCGCGGCGTGGAGGACAACCCGGCTGGCGTAATTCGTCAGGATCCGACCCACGGCGAAGGCGCGTACCCCGCCACTCGGGCCCAGGTAGGAGAACACGCTGTACGCGCTCGCTCCCGCCACGGCCGAGCCGGCGATAAACCATCCCGAGAGCCCGACCAGCCCCACCGCGCAGCTTTCCGCGGCGACGGCGAGGAGCAGCCCCGCGACTGACAGCGGCAGCTTCACGCCGCGACCGCTTCCCGCGGGGCATGGATGGTGCCGTCGGCGAGGGTGAGCACAGTGTCAGCGGAGCGGGCCAGGGCCGCCGAGTGCGTGGCCACGATGACCGTCCGGCCACGCGTGGCGCCCTGGAGCGCGTCAATCACATGCGCCTCGGCGTCTGGATCGAGGTGAGCAGTCGGCTCATCGAGCACCCAGAGCTCCGCATCGCGCAAGAACGCCCTCGCGATGGCGATGCGGCGCGCCTCGCCGGTCGACACACCCGCGCCCCGCTCACCTAGGACGGTGTCCAGTCCGTCTGGCAGCCGGGCGACGACGTCGCACAGCCCGGCCGCGGCCACCGCGTGCTCCACCTCGGCCTGGCTCGCAGTCGGTCGTCCAATGCGGATGTTGTCGCTGATGGAGCCTGGCAGCAGCACCATCTGTTGACCGATCCAGGCACAGCCGCCGAGGTGGGGTGGCCGCACCCCCGCACGTACCACCCAGCGCACCGTTCCGGCGGTCGGCTGGCGCACGCCAGCAATCAGCGACAGCAGGGTTGTCTTGCCGACGCCGGATGACCCGACGATGGCGGTCCAGCAGCCGGGGCGGAGCGCCATGTCTACCCCGTGCAAGACCGGCCGGTTCGCGTTGGGAAAGCGGAAACTGACGTTGTCCAGGACGACAGTGAGGGGGCCAGCCGGTGACAGTGCCGAGCGTGCACCGGTCCGCGGGACCGCCTCCACCTCGGCGAGCAACGCCATAATTGTCGGCACCGCCGCCAGCGCCCGCTCCTGGTGGTGATACGCGGCGGCGATCGCCCGAATTGGATGGAAATACATCGGGCACAACAGGACTACCAGCAGACCGTTGAAGAGCGTCACGCCGGGTGCGGTTCCGATCCGGATGTAGCCGAGCAGCGACAATCCGATGTAGGTGGCATTGGCCGCAATCGAAAAGGTGATGACCACGTCCATGACGGCTCCGGACAGGAACGCTCGCTGCACGACCGCGATAGTGGTGACGTTCAGGCTGGCGGCGGCCTGCGCAAGCTCATTCCGTCGCCGCTCCAGCGCGCCAATACTCCGCAACGTGTGCATGCCACGGAAACTGTCGAGGACCACCGCGCCGAGTCGGGTGCTGGCCGCCAACCGCGCGTTGGCGCCCTCTTTGGCAAACAGCCCCGCCAGGCGCATGTTCGGTGCAACCAGCAGGCTCGCCGCCAGCAGAATCACCGCTGCCGGCCACTGCAGCACCGCCGCGACCAGGAAGATGAGGGCCATCGACGCCGGCGCAGACAGGCGCTGCGGAAGGGTCTGGGCGTGATAGTCGGCGACATCATCGGTCAACTCGACGGTCGCCAGGGCGGCTGTGGCGGGGTCCAGTTCAGCGCGCCGCTGGCTCGAGGGCAGCAGCCCGGCCACGAGCCGTTGGCGAATGACCCGGCTGATACGTTGGCGACCGGCGGCTTGAAACCGCGCTGCGCTCGCTGTCGCCAGGGCCGCCAGCAGACCGCCGGCGAGCAGGGCGCCCAGCGCCGGCCAGCTGGGGTGCGCCCGGCCAGCGAGCACCTCTTGCGCGACCCAGGCCAGCGCCGCCCATTGGACGATCGTGAAGGCGGCCTCGAGCGTCTGGCAGGTAGCCGCCAGCCGCAGCCAGCTGCAGCCCGGCGCGGCAGCGGCATTGAGCCAGCGGCGCGCTGGCGCGGACGGATGTTGCGGACCGTTCTCAGGACTCGGCATCGATTCGGCGCTGGTCGATGATCCAGGCAACGCCGCCAGTCAGGGCTATCAAAAACATGCCGAGTGGGCCGAGGATGTTCGTGCCGTACTGTGGGTAGCCGCTGAATACCCCCTGGCAGACGAAGAAACAGAACGCGGCAGCGATCACGCCAACCACGACAACCAGCAGGCGCTTGAAGAACTGGAGGATGGTGGTCATTGACCGCTCCCAGCAGGTGAAACAAGTCGCCCATTAGCCGGAGTGCGGTTCAGCTTGCCGCTGAAGGCGTGGTGGGCGAACCAGTTGTAGAAGAGAATCAGAGGTATGTTCAGGCCGATCCCGACGGCGAGAAAGTCCATCGTATTGCTCGGCGAAACCGTGGTGGCAAGGGTCAGTTCTGGCGGCGCCAGCACCGGATAGCGAGCCACGACGACGGCAAGGAGCAGCGCCACGATGGTCGTCACGAAGCCAGCGAGGGGCAGCCCGTCGTACCGAGAGGCCGGTCGCAGCGAAACCAGGGCGAGGAGTACACCGCCGACGGCGAACAGCAGCAGCCCGCCGAAACCGACCGCGCGCGCGGGGCTGTCCAGGTTGAGTGGCGCGGCGGTGGTGTTGACCGCGGCCAGTGTTGCCAGCGTCAGCACTGACGCCAGCACAGCGCTCACGCTGCCCCAGCGCCCAGCGTTCGCCCGTAGCTTGTCGCTGGTCTTCCACTTCATAAATGCGCAGCCCAGAGCCACGTAGCCGCACGTGACGGTGGCCGCGGTCAGTACGGAGAACCAGCTCATTGCTCCGAAAGCCGATCCGGAGAACGCACCGTTCACCACCGTCAGCGAGGCGGTCAGTGTGCCGAGCACCACACCTTGCGCCAGCGCAGCGACCAGTGACGCGATGCCAAAGGCCCGCTCCCATGCCGGCGCAGGAGCCGCCTGGGACGCCATCTCCACACTGACGCCGCGAACGATGATGGCGAAGAGCATGACGATCAATGGGAGGTAGGCATGCGGCAGGATCGTGCCGAATGCCAGGGGAAAACCGGCCCACAGGCCGACGCCCAGCAAGACCAGCCAGGTCTCATTGCCATCCCAGGCCTGGGCGACCAGTTCGAGCATCTCGTGTCGCTCATGTCCGTCACGCTCGAACAGGCTGGCGATACCGATCCCCAGGTCATAGCCGTCGAGCACGACATACAGCAGCAGGCACACCAGAATGAGGACAAACCAGGCGTCCGACATCATCAAACCCTCACCTTTCCGTTCGCGAATACAGCGCCGTTGACACCGGGCACCAGCGCTCCATCGTCGGCTTGCGCCTGAGCGTCCCACTGCGGGTGATCGCGCTCCGGCCCGATCCGCAGCGTGCGCACGATGTAGGCGATATACGCACCCAGCATCAATGCGTACAGCAGCGCAAAGCCGACAACCGAGAACACGATGTCGCCCGGCGCGAGCTGCGACACCGCGTCAGAGGTGCGGAGCTGGCCGAACACCACCCATGGTTGGCGACCGGACTCCGCGAGAACCCATCCAGCCTGGATGGCGAGGATGCCGACTGGAGTCGACCAGATCAGGAACCGATGAAATCGTCGTGACGTCCACAGCTGCCTTCGGAACCGCTGGATGGTCGCGTAAAAGAGCGTCCCGAACATCACTATGGCCGCGTACCACATGATCCGAAAGCCCCAGAAGGCCAGTGCCATTGGCGGTTGGTCCGCTGGCGGTGTGAGGTCGAGTCCGGGGTTCCCGGTCTGGCAGCTCAGGTCTTTGACGAACGCGCTGGCCAGGCAGGGGATGGAGACCTGCGCGATGTTGCGCTGCGCCTGCTGGTCGGGGATGACGAACGCCACCCAGCCGGTGTTGCCGCTGCTCCAGTTGCCTTCCATCGCCTCCAGCTTGGAAAGCTGCAACGGAAGCTCCTGGCTGGCGACCTGGTCGCCGATAAACAGCTGGAACGGGAGCACGATCGTGGCGACGCCGAGCCCGATGGAAACCGAGCGACGGGCAAGCGGCAGTGCTCTACCCTTGAGCAGGTAATAGGCGCCGATGCCAGCGATAAAGAAGCTGGCAGAGATCAATACCGCGGCGACCATGTGGGCGTCGCGGATGACGAAGGACGGATTGAAGATGACGTCGATCCAGTTGGTCGGCTCGAACCGCCCGTTCTGGAACACGTAGCCGGCCGGCGTCTGCATCCACGAGTTGTTGGCGATGATCCAGACCGACGATAAGAGCGTGCCGATGGAGACCATGACTGTCGCGGCGAACATCGTGGCGCGGCCGACGCGACCGTCACCGTACAGCAGGATGCCGATGAACCCGGCTTCGACGAAGAATGCAGTGACTACCTCCATGCCGAGGAGTGGACCCTGGATGGGGCCAGTTTGCGCGGCGAAGACGCCCCAGTTAAGCCCCAGTTCAAAGGTGACCACAATACCGGCGACCACGCCAATGGCGAACCCCACCGCGAATATGCGCCGCCAGAAACGGAACATCTGCAGATAGACGGCGGACCCCGTCCGCCAATACATCCCGTACACCAGGCACAAGAACATCGACAACCCGACGGTGATCGCCGGGAATGTCATATGGAACAGGACGGTGATGGCGAATTGCCATCGCGAGAGATCGAGCAGATTCACGGCTGCCTCCAGGATGCGCACGTCATGACGGTCGCCGAGCGCGGCATCGGAAACCGTGCCTCACCGCGCCTCTTCGCTGCGCTTGCCCAACAAGTACAGCGCAATCGAAATAACCAGAATCGCGCCCGCGTTGACGACCAGGTCGATCATGGCTTGCTGAAATTGAGCCGAAGTGAGCGCGTCGCCCGTTACGCTCATCTGTGCTCCGATCGCGAGAATTCGGCGCGTCGAGCTGATCGCCGCAATGAACAAGAATGGTCTGAGCGACCCGCCGCGCTCGGCGAGATACGACACGACGGTACGCAGCACTTCGAGGATGATCATCACGAGCAGCAAATCGTTGATCAGAGTGATGATCGCGATAGGCAATCCCAGCGCCTGGAGGTTGCCTGGAAACGCGACGACGGAGTAGCCCAACATCCCGGCGGCCGCCCCAAAGAACACCACGGCGACGGCGCTGTACGCCACCGCATCGGCGCTTTCCAGCACCGGGATGATTGTGCGTTCTACCCGTCGGCCGAACGTCTCGCCGGCGCCCTCGACGTAGCCCCTGGCATCAACGTCACGCTCGGGCACGCGCTCGCGATCGAGCGCTTGCCGCTTGCCGGGACCCACCGTCAGCGAGTCGTAGTCGCTCGCCGCTGAAATACCGGCGTCGGTGGTCGTGACGGGCACCCGCTGCTGTTTTGGATCGCCGTGATTGCCGTTGACGCTCACGTGTTGTCTCCTCGTTTCACTCCTCTCACCTCCGCGCGGCCATCGTGTTATGACGGGCTGGTGCTACGACCTCGGAGCGTGCTCCCGCTACGACCAGCGCCTCCGGATCGTGTACGGAGTGGTCGAGAAAGCCGATGATCCCGCCGCCGATGGCTCCCGCCGCAGGCATGCTGGCGAACACCGCTGCCCGCGTCTCGGGCACCACGGTGGCCATTCCCAGGCCCACGTGCTCGCCGATCAGCAACCGACACCCGCCCGGCGCAGCTTCAACGATCATCCGATGTCCAGCATCGCTTCTGCCGGAGCCAACGGCATCGTCATCAGGGCCGACACGCTATGGGGCGTTCGACCGAGACTACGCCGACGGGATCCGCATCGCGCTCATGGAGCAGACCGGACTCGATCCACGCGACAGCCGAGTCGTGGCCGTCTCCCGTGCACAAGAGGCGGCGGCGGGTGGGCACTGACCGGCTTTATGTACGGCCGGTTTATGTACGGATCGGGGGAGCCCAGCTTAATGTACGGATCGGGGGAGCCCTGCGGGCCCCCCGCCCCCGTTCGTTGCTCCGC
>DASYKL010000209.1:0-2249 GCA_035995405.1 Chloroflexota bacterium | reverse complement strand
CGCGTCGTCTGTCGAAACGTCGCCGGTCGACCCGCGTGACGACTGAAGCGAGATTCGACAGGTCGAGCGCCTCAAGCGCGACGTGTGAAGAGTTGCAAAGACTCGTCCGCGCTACTCGTCCGCGCTACATCGTGGCGGCAGAACACGTCGTGGGGGGTTTCCGCGGCTGGGAGCGCGGCGACGCAGAGGAGCAGCGACCGGCGGCCGGAGCCGCGGGCCCCCTGACCCGGATCCGTACTCGCGGTGGCCTGACGCTACGCGTTCGTCGTCGACCTCAGCAAGCTTCGGCGGCCAGTACGATCTCATCTTGTGCCTCGGATAAAGCTGATTACTCAGCAGTACATCTCCACGATCAACAACACCTTCGACCTGGAGGCGGCGGCGGAGGCCGACCAGCTGCCGGTGTAGCGGCGGCATAGGAGCCTCGCCAGTGTCGCCGGGCGCGAGTTGCCCTGGTGCGGCCCAGGCCACCATTCGATCCGCGGGTATCGTCGACCAAGCGACAGATAGACGGAGGGAACTCAGCCCTTGGTTGCGTTTTTCGACGGTTTTCAGCTGGACCACATCGGCGTGGGTGACGCAACGCTGCGCGTGCGCTACGGCGGCTCCGGTCCGCCACTGCTCCTGTTGCACGGTCATCCGCGCACGCACACCACGTGGTACCGCGTGGCGCCCCTCCTGGCGGAGCGGTTCACTGTCGTCTGCCCCGACCTTCGCGGGTATGGTGCATCCACGGGTCCGCCGACGACCGCCGATCACAGTCCGTACTCCAAACGGGCGATGGCACGTGACTGCCTGGAACTGATGCGGCATCTGGGGCACACTCGATTTGCGGTCGTCGGCCACGACCGCGGGAGCTACGTTGCCACTCGGCTGGCGCTGGACTATGCAGACTCGGTGAGCCATCTAGCGGTACTGGATGGCGTGCCGATCGGCGAGGCGTTGGCTCGCTGCAACGCAGACTTTGCCCTACGGTGGTGGCACTGGTTCTTCCTGGGCCAAACCAGCAAGCCGGCCGAGCGAGTTATCTCAGCCGATCCAGATGCCTGGTATGGTGGCAGCCCGGAGGAGATGGGCGTGGAGAACTACGCCGATTTTCATCGCGCCATCCACACGCCACGGACGGTCCAGACCATGTGCGAGGACTACCGCGCCGGATTAGGCCCCGACCGCGCTGCCGATGACGCTGACCGGCAGGCCGGCCGGACGATCGACTGCCCCGTGTTGTTCTTGTGGGCTGCTCGCGACGACATGGTCGACCTGTACGGCGATCCGCTGGCCGTCTGGCGGACCTGGGCGCCGGATTTGCGCGGCTATCCGCTGGACAGCGGTCACCACATGGCCGAGGAGGTCCCCGAGCACCTGGCGGCCGCCCTACTGGATTTTCTCATCTGACGCTGCAGCTCACGCTAAGCGAGGATTTCGGTGCGGTATCGCTCGGCCGGCGCACCAGCGCTGCAACATTCGGCCCTGGCCCAGCGCTCGTGACACGCCGCGTGCGCGCGAGGTCCAGGGCCGGTACCCCTTATATCTTGATCCCGCGTGGTCGCTCGCGCAGTAACGTGGGCAGGCTGACACCAGCGGCCGGCATCAACCAGTATTCGAGCCTGGTCTTCCCGTCGCGACTCAGCCAACCTGCGTGCGCTTCTCAACGGACAGGCGAGCGGAGCGGTAATAACGTGCATGTGCAACGCGTAAATGACCCGTTCTGCAACGGGAGGCGTTGGGAAGCCCGAAAACTCCTGATCGCAACTGGAGCGAGTCCGTCCTGCTGGTTCGCATAAAACCGCGGACCGGACGGCGCACGGATCGCACATTGCGCCGCGCCACTGCCGACGAGATGCCGTCAGCGACAGGTCCGGCACCCACGGCCCGGCAATGCCGCTGAGGAAGTGCACGATGTCGCCTGGACTCCTGATAGTGCACTGTTGCTCGTGACGATCCGACTGGCGCGCCAACCGGACGGCCGTTGCTTCCTGGGCTTCTGTCAGCGACGATGTGCATGCCCGCCCGCTCCGGGCAACCCCAGCCCACATCGAAGCTCTGGAACTCACCTACATGCTAACCGGGAACAACTGCAACAGTGTCATCACCACGCTTCTGCTCCAGCCAGGGAATCAACCTCCGCATGCCCATGCAAGCTGAAGCCGCGAACGCGTCGTGCTGGCGCTGGTGGCAGCGGCCATGATGTCTTCGCGCCTACGCGACGAGCCCTGGTGAGCAGCCGCACCTGGCGAGCCCGCGGGCCG
>DASYKL010000208.1:0-1631 GCA_035995405.1 Chloroflexota bacterium | reverse complement strand
CGAGGCGCACTTTACGGAGGACGAGTCAGCCCCGCTCGGAACCGCTGAGATCGCCTTCAGGCGCATTGGCCGCCTGGATTTCACGTGGCGCCGCCAGCCCCACTCGCTCGGAGCGTTGTGGATCGAAGGCTACGCGGGCGGCCTGTTCGTGCCGTTCACGGACGCCACCAGCGGCCATGAATCGTACGGTGGCGGCCGATATCTGGTAGACAGCATCAAGAGCGCCGACTTCGGTTCTGATGCCGCGGCCAGCACCATCGTGCTCGACTTCAATTACGCCTACCACCCGTCCTGCACTTACGACCCACGCTGGGTCTGTCCCCTTGCGCCGCGGGAGAATCGACTCGCCGTGCCCATCGAAGTTGGTGAGAAGCTGCGATGACGAATGCGACCGTCGAGTTCCGCCACGTCAGCAAGACCTACGGGTCGCAGGGCGCAGCGCAGGGTGCAGTGGTCGATCTGTCGCTGGTGGTGCCAGCCGGTGAAATCTGTGTCCTGGTGGGCCCGAGCGGCTGCGGCAAAACGACCAGCCTCAAGATGGTCAATCGACTCGTCGAACCGAGCAGCGGCCAGGTGCTCATCGATGGCCAGGACGTGATGAAGGTCGAAGTCACCCAGCTGCGGCGCCGCATCGGCTACGTCATTCAGCAGATCGGTTTGTTTCCACACCAGACCGTTGGCGAGAACATCGGTACCGTCCCCCGTTTGCTTGGCTGGCCAAAGCAACGAACGCAAAAGCGGGTCGAAGAGCTGCTCGATCTGATCGGTCTCGACCCGGCGCGTGTACGCAATCGCTACCCGGCGCAACTGTCGGGGGGTGAGCGGCAGCGCGTTGGCGTGGCACGCGCCATGGCGGCCGAGCCACCTGTGATGTTGATGGACGAGCCGTTCGGCGCGGTCGATCCGATCGTCCGCGAGCGGCTCCAGAACGAGTTCTTACGCCTTCACCGGGCGCTCGACACGACGGTCTTGTTCGTCACCCACGACATCGACGAAGCGATCAAGATGGGTACCCGCGTGGCGGTCATGCAGCAAGGCGGCCACCTGGCCCAGTACGCGCCACCGACAGAGCTGTTGCTGCACCCGGCGAGCGACTTCGTCAGCCGTTTTGTTGGCACCGATCGCGGCCTCAAACGCCTCAGCCTGCTCGCGGTGGCCGATGTCAACATCGAGCCCGGCGTCGTCGCACGCATCGGCGAATCGGCCGATGTGGCGCTGCGACGCGCTGCCGATGCGGGCACCAATTACGTCCTGCTGCTGGATCGGAGCGACGCCCCTCTGGGCTGGATCCGTGTCGAGCAGTTGACGTCAGACGACGTCCTCACACCAGACAACGTTGATGCATCCTCGCCGCTGGTGCATGTCGAAACCACGCTGCGCGATGCGCTGTCCATGTTGCTCGCGTCAGCCGTACAGACCGCCGTCGTTGTCGATGAGCGCGGTCGCTATCAGGGCGTGTTGACGTTGGATGGCCTGGGGACCGCCTTCCGCTCAGACGAGCCAGGTGCCACCGCCGACGCGCATGGCGCTCATTCAGAGTCGCTGCGGTGAGAGCCGGCGAGCCGCTGATCCTGTGGGATTGGACGTTCAATCATCTGCCCGAAATCTGGCTGCGCGTGCAAGAGCACCTG
>DASYKL010000207.1:0-1670 GCA_035995405.1 Chloroflexota bacterium | reverse complement strand
GCGTCTTGTCACCATGCTCGGCAATCCAGCGCCGATACAGCTCAAGGCCGCCGACAACACCGGGACCATCGAACGCTCCGATCTCCTGAGCATGGTGACACTGCATCCGGCGAGCCTCACTGGCGCGGCGACTGTCGAGGTGCAAGAGGAGCCCCTGAGGGCAATCGTGGAGCGCGCCGCCCGGGCCGTGAACCAGGCGCCGCAGGATGCCCGGTTCACGTACAGCGGGGGCGAGCTGACAGCGTTGCGGCCCGGCCATGATGGGCTCTCGCTCAACCAGCCAGCCGCACTCGACCTACTGCGCAGCCGCGTTGAGGCGGGGGACCGCGAGGTGACGCTGCCGGTTGATGTGGTACGGCCGGCCGTGGCAGGCGAAGATGGGCCAAAACTGGGCATCCGCGAGCTCATCGACGAGAGCACGACTGCGTTCGTCGGCTCGATTCCTGAGAAGGCACACAATATCCAGCTCGCGGCGGCACGCTTGAACGGCGTCGTCGTCCCGCCCGGCGGTACGTTCTCATTCAACAAAGAGGTTGGTCCGACGACCCTCGAAGCGGGCTTTCAGTGGGGCTTCGGCCTGACGACTGGCGGCCAGAACGGCGCCGTGCACACCGTGCCGAGCGTCGCAGGCGGTATCTGCCAGGTCGCCACGACGCTGTTCCAGCCGGTGTTCTGGTCAGGGTACCAACTCGAAGAGCGGTACCGGCACCTGTACTGGATCCCATCGTATGCATCGCGTGGCATCGTGGGACTGGATGCGACGGTCGACGCGGATGCCGGTCTCGATCTCAAATGGATCAATCCAACCAGCGACTACGTCCTGATTCAGGCGAGCGCTACCGCCGACCATGTCACATTCAGGCTGTACGGCCACAAGCCGCCGTGGAGCGTCCACGTGGACGAGCCGGTGATCTCGAACAAGATCTCGGCTGACCCCACCCCTGACGTCCAGCCTGAGCCGTCCCTGGCCTGGGGTCGCGTTCTGCCAGTAGAAAGTGCGCGGGATGGGTTCGACGTGCTTCTCGACCGTCACGTCTTGCCCAACGACGGCCATCCGCAGCGGGAGCTACAACTCAAGAGCGTTTACGCGCCAGCGCACACGGTGACGCTCGTCGGGACTGCTGGTGCGCCCGATGCGGCGACCATCGCTGCAGCAGTCGAACGGGTTCGGCAGACCTTGCAGCCGGCCGGCACCGCTGCGCCGGCACGACCGGCGCTGGCGCCGTCGACATATTCGACCCCCAATGGGCAGCGGACGATTGCCGAGATACGCGATGAGCTACGACGTGCTGGTTGGGGGGGCGGATCGGACCAGGATGCGCTGGAGACGTACAACCGCGTTGCCGGCGGCGGCTGAGCGACCTTAAGAGCGCGGAATCAGCAGGCGCATGCCTGCCTCGAGTGCGTCCGGATCAGGCCCGATGGTGTCGCGATTGCTCTCGTAGATGCGTGGCCATTGCGCAGCGTCGCCGTAGGCCTCCTGGGCGATCGAGCGGAGCGTGTCACCGGCTTGAACGGTGTACGCATCGTTGCTGGTATTGGCGGCATTGGCCGCGACCGACGGTACGGCCAGGGGCGGCGGGGATCCGTCAGGGCTCGGGCTAGCGGCGGCCGCGACCACGAAGGTCGGGCGGGCGGCCGTATCCGCGGGTAAGGCGGTGCCGAAGCTG
>DASYKL010000206.1:0-1863 GCA_035995405.1 Chloroflexota bacterium | reverse complement strand
GGAAGCCTCTGGCTTTCCCCATTACATGGCCAAAGAAATCGCCGAACAGCCAGCCGTCTTGCGCCGCCTGGCCGCTGAGAGCTCGGCCGAAGCCCAGCGTCTCGCTGACGAAATTGTCGCCGCCAGCACCGTCCACTTCGTCGGCTGCGGCTCCGCGTCGCACGCGGCAAGAGGTGGTGAATATCTCTTCTCTCGGATAGCGAGCCGCCAGGCCAACTGCGTTGTCGGTTCAGAGTTCGGCTACCTGGCCGACTTCCTCGACCAGCGCAGTCTGGTCGTCGGCTTCAGCCAGAGTGGCGAAACCATCGACCTGCTCGATTCGATGAAATCCGCCCAGCGGCGAGGCGCTAAACTGGCCGCCCTCGTCAACGTCGAAGGCTCCAGCCTGTATCGCCTGGTCGACCACCCCATTTTGCTGTCGGCCGGTCCCGAGCGCTGCGTACTGGCCACCAAGAGCTTCACCGCCAAGCTCGGCATCATGCTTATGGCCGCCTACGCCGCGCGCGGTCGACTCGACGACGGACGGGCCCTACTCGAACGCGCCGCCGACGAAATCCAGTCGTACCTGACCGACGGCCGCGTCGACCAGCTCAAACAGATGGCCGACCGTATCGCCAGCAGCGAGCACCTCTACATCATCGGCCGCGGCCCGAGCTATCCGATGGCGCTCGAAGCCGCGCTGAAGATAAAAGAAGTGAGCTACATCCACGCCGAAGGATTCGCGGGGGGTGAGCTCAAGCACGGCGTTATCGCGTTGATCGACGTGGGTACGCCGTGCATCGTCCTGGCTCCCAACGACGAGACGTTCAGCAGCATCGTCTCGGGCGCCGAAGAGATCAAAGCCCGCGGCGGCCATATCATCGGCATCTCGCCGTGCGCCAGCGACGTCTGGGACGAGCACATTCCGGTCGCCGATGTCGGCGAAGCGGCGTCGATCGTGAACGCCGTCCCGCCTCAGATTCTGGCCTATGAGCTAGCCCTGCGACGCGGCCTCGACCCCGACAAACCGCGCAACCTGGCCAAAAGCGTGACCGTCAAGTAAATGGCCCAGCATCGCTGCGGGCGCACAAACGGATCGCCGCATCGGTGAACGCCCGCGCGGCTGGACTGCGGTAGCGATCGCGGTGCCACGCCAGACACAACGCCCGCGGCGGCACCGCGTCGTCGAGCGACAGCGCGACCACCGACGGGTCACGCTTATCCACTGCCAGATTGGGTACCAGGGCGACGCCCAGTCCGGCGCCCACCATGCCTTGCACCGCGCCGTTGTCATCTGAGCGAAAGATCACCCGCGGCTCGGCTCCCTGACCGCGCAGCAAACCTTCCAGCATGGCCACGTCGCGCGGGTGGCGATAGCTGATCCAGGGTAATGTCGCGAGCTCGCGCCGATCGGGTGCATGTTTGCGGCGAGCCAGCGGCGAATGCGCGGCGACGAGCACCACGTACGGATCACGAACGAGCTCAACCGACTCGAATGGGCCTTCCGACAGCGGCAAGACGTCAAAGGTCAGGTCGATCTCACCCCGCTCCACCTGCGGCAGCAAGCCCTCGGTCGATGCCTCGCTGAGTCGTACTTCGACGTCCGGCCAGGCGGTGCTGAAGTCGCGCATCAGCGACGGCAAGATGTGGGTGCTGATGCTCTGGTAGGTGCCGACGCGGAGCACGCCGAGGGCGCCTTTGCCGAATGCTTCGAAGTCCGCCCGGGCGGCGGACAGCCGCGCGATGATGGCGTTGCCATGAGCCAGTAACAGGCGACCGGCTTCGGTGAGATCGACGCTAGGCTGACCGCGCGAGCGCTCGATCAGACGCTGGCCGACCAGGCTTTCCAGAGTGGCTATCTGCTGGCTGACGGCTGACTGGGTG
>DASYKL010000205.1:0-7024 GCA_035995405.1 Chloroflexota bacterium | reverse complement strand
TCTGAACCGTAGCGGGTCAGGACGAGCGAGGCTTCGCGCATCTGCTCGAAGCGGTTCTCGGCGCCGATGATGACCTGCACACCAGGATTGGCCAGCGACTCGGCCAGGAAGCGCGCCAGCAGTGGCTGCTGTTCGAGGACTTCCAGAATCGGCCGCAGTTTCTGACTCTGGGCAAACTCGGGCTGGCTCAGCAATTGGGCCAGACCGTCCAGCGACACGGCGGCAAAGGCTTGCTCCTGGGCTTGTTGCAGCAAACGTGCAGCGGCGCTGGCGAATTCTCGCGCGGGCTCGCTCAAGAGCTTGATGGTGCGGCGGACTTGCCCGGCCGTCTTGTCGGCGAGTTTTTCGGACAGCTCATTGCTCAGCCGGGTGAGCTCGTCGCGGGCGAAGACGGTGCTGGCCTGGAAGAGCACCTGGCGGACGCCGCCCGACTGCATCAGCACCGTCACCAGGACCTGTTCCTCTTCGAGCGGGACCAGCTCGATGCGGCGGACGCGGGCGTGCGTGGCGGCCGGCGGGGTGGCGACCGCGGCACTGCGCAACGTGCGCGAGAGGAGCGACGGCCCGAGATGGGTCGAATCAGCCCCGGCGGCAGCCAGCTGATTGAACTGCTGCCGCAACGTGCGTCGCTCGGCGGGCGCCAGGTCGCGCTCCTCCTGCATGAGCAGCTCGACGAAGTAGCGATAGCCGCGATCGGTTGGCACGCGGCCGGCCGAGGTATGCGGCTGGGCGATCAGGCCGGCTTCTTCGAGGGCAGCCATCTCGTTGCGGACGGTGGCCGGCGACAGCTCGGCTTCGTACTTGCGGGCAATCAGGTCCGACGGCACCGGCTGAGCCAGGGCTACATATTCCTGGACGAGGTGGCGGAGGATGCGCTCTCGGGGGGCGGTCAGTTCGGTCACAGGGAGGGGTGGACGACCACTTTTAGCACTCTCCGTGCCCGAGTGCTAAGTCGGCTGGCGAATGATACCCGAAACTCGGCGTTATACTGCCGCGAAGTGCCGTTGCCCGCCGACCGCCGCATCGTCATTACCGGAATGGGCGCCGTGACGCCTGTTGGACTCGATGTTCCGTCAACTTGGGATGCGATTATCCATGGCCGCTCGGGGGTCGCGGCGGTCGAAGGATTTCCATCCGACGATCTGGACGTGCGTATCGCCGGCCAGGTCAAAAACTTTGACCCAACCAACTACCTCGAGAAGAAGGAAGCGCGGCGCATGGACCGCTTCCTCCATCTGGGCATCGTTGCCGCTCAAGAAGCCATGCGGGATTCTGCCCTGGATATGCGCACCCAGGACCCCGAGCGCGTCGGCGTCGTCGTTGGCAGCGGCATCGGCGGTATCGGCACCATCGTCGACGCGGCCATCGTGTTGCACACGCGCGGACCCGACCGTGTCAGCCCCTTCGTCGTGCCCATGATGCTGCCTGACATGCTGGCGGGCATGATCGCAATACAAACCGGCGCGAAAGGCACGAACTTCGCGGTGGCCAGCGCTTGCGCCACGTCCGGCCACGCCCTTGGCGAGAGTGCCGAGATCATCCGCCGCGGCGAAGCCGACGTCATCCTGGCCGGCGGCTCGGAAGCACCGGTCACCCGCATCGGCCTGGCGGCTTTCGGTTCCATGCGCGCGCTCTCGCGCCGTAATGACGATCCCGTACGCGCCAGTCGACCGTTCGACGCGCAGCGGGACGGGTTCGTCCTTGCCGAGGCAGCCGGCGTGCTCGTGCTGGAGGAGCTGGAACACGCTCGGGCGCGTGGCGCACGGATCTATGGTGAGCTGAGCGGCTACGGTGCGACGGCTGACGCGTATCACATCACCGCGCCGAGCGAAGGCGGCGAAGGCGCCGCACGGGCGATGCGGTTGGCGATCCGTCGGGCCGGGCTCCAGCCGGACGACATCGGGTACATCAATGCCCATGGGACCTCGACGCCGCACAATGACCGCAGCGAGTCGCAAGCCATTAAGACCGTCTTCGGCGACGCGGCACCGCCTGTGTCGTCGACCAAGAGCATGACCGGCCATCTGATCGGCGCCGGCGGTGCGGTCGAAGCAATCATCTGCATCAAGACCATCCTGGAAGGCTGTTTGCCGCCGACAATCAACTACGAATTCCCCGACCCCGACTGCGACCTGGACTACATACCGAATGTGGCGCGGCCAAAGCGAATCGACGTGGCGCTGTCGAACGCATTCGGCTTTGGCGGACATAACACGGCGATCGTCGTTACCCGCTACGAGGCCTAGGCCGGTTTGCCCGAATCGTCAGCCACTGATACCTGGCTCGAAGCTGTACGCCAAGTGGTCGCGGTGGTACGCGCCAGCGACGTCACCGAGCTGGAAGTGGCCAACGGCGAATTTTCAGTGCGGGTGCGCCGCGAGACAGCGAGCGTGGCGGCAACCGACGGAGCAACCGACGGAGCGCGTGCAGGTCCGACCCAGGAGCAGACCGATGCGCATCTGCATCGTGTCGTCGCGCCGTTTACGGGCGTCTTCTACCGATCGCCGACACCGGCGGCGGGCGCATACGTGGATGAAGGAGAGTGGGTCGACGGCGACGTCGTCGTAGGACTGGTCGAAACGATGAAAATCTTCAACGAGATCAAAGCCGACGTGGCGGGCCGTGTCGTGCGCTTCACCGCCGAGAGCGGGCAGCTGGTGCACACAGGCGATCCGCTGTTGCTGCTCGAGCCGGGCGAGCGCGCGCCGGCCGAAGCCGAACAACGTGTCTAACGTGTCTGATGTTGATGAATGCCGAGTGGTGAATGACTGAGCGCTACGTGCGGATCAGCGGTTGGGGCAAGTACTTGCCTGAACGGATCATGCCCAACGCTGAGCTTGCCGAGATCGTCGAGACGTCTGACGAGTGGATTCGTGCCCGCACGGGCATCGGCGAGCGACGGATCGCGGCGCCCGAAGAAACCACGTGTTCTCTGGCGGTCCAGGCATCGCGGCAGGCGCTGGATCGAGCCGGGGTCCGGCCCGAGGATCTCGATCTGATCATCGTCGCGACGTGTACGCCTGATTACGCCAGCATGCCCGCGACTGCATCCCTGGTGCAGCATGCGCTCGGCGCGACACACGCTGGCGCGTTCGACCTGAACGCGGTCTGCAGCGGCTTCATGTACGGCCTGGCGACAGGCAGCCAGTTCATCCTGACGGGCATGCACAAGTCTGTGTTGGTGGTCGGCGCCGAAGTCTTTTCGCGGATCCTCGATTGGCGAGACCGTTCGACGGTCGTGCTGTTCGGCGATGGCGCGGGCGCAGTCGTATTGCAGCCGAGTGAGGAGCCGGGCGGGTTGTTGTCGTTCGTGTTGGGCAGCGATGGCGGCGGCGCATGCAACCTGTATATCCCGGCGGGCGGGAGCCGTCGCCCAACGACTGCCGAAACAGTCGCCAATCGCGAGCATTACGTCAGGATGCAGGGCAAAGAGGTCTTCCGCTTCGCCACGCGGGTCGTGCCCGAGTCGGTTTTGCAAGCACTCGAGCAGGCGAACCTCACCACGGCGGACATCGATTTGCTGATTCCGCATCAAGCCAATGTGCGGATCATCGATGCGGCCACCAAGCGCCTCAAGCTGCGCCAGGAAGACGTCTTCGCAAACGTCGCCAAGTACGGCAACACGTCAGCGGCGAGCATCCCGGTTGCGCTTTGCGAGGCGGTTGATGAAGGTCGGGTAACCCCTGGCGCAACGGTGGTGATGTGCGGCTTCGGAGCCGGCCTGAGCTGGGGCACGGCCGTCTGGAAGTGGCAAGGTTAGCGTGGCGGCTGACCCAGTCCAGCAACGCTGAACATCGCTTCGACATCGCCACCCAGGACGAGTGTCCCGCCCTCGAGCCCGTTAGGAACGAGAAACGTCAGTTTGCGCGGCTCTTGTTCCTGGCCTGATTGGACCTGGTCGACACCCGCCGCTCGTCCGTCCCACAACAAGATAGCCGCTGGCTGAGGCGGAGTTGTGGCTCGCCCGAAATCGGCGAGCGCCGGGACATCGCCCGCGTAGACCACCCCGTCCAGTCCAAAGAACCAGGCGGCGACGTCGAATGTCCGTGGCTGACTCGGATCGTCATTGCGGTACCGCAGCGTCAGCGTCAGTTGTTTCCAGCCGCGATTGCGGGCCTGATAGTCGGTCGCGGCGCCGACTTCGGCTGTGGTCAGGGTAACGGTCAGCTTGCCTGGCACCGCCAGGCCGGACCCGACGCCGCCGCTCAGCGTCGTCGGCGTCGCCGCATTAGCGGCATAGGAGATCTCGGCGGCGCCTGGCTGAACGCCCGCCAGGTTCAACGGCTGGAAGGCGCCAATCAACGGTCGCAAACGTTTGACGACCTCGTCGTCGGTCTTTGGGCCGAGCGTTCCGAGTGGCGGAATGGTCAGGGTGCCGTAGTCGGTCAGGTCGGCCGGGACTTTGAAGATGAAGCTGGTCTGAATAGGGGCCATCGAGCTGAGCGCGCCGAACGACTCGGCCGTGGCGCGGAAGCCAGGTGGCAGACGCAACAGGACGGGGTAATTGGTCAGGTTGCGACTGGTGGCGGTCCGCAGGCCGAAGCTGGTATACGAGCGCAGCGGGCGGAAACGAGCGCCGGCGGGCGTGGTGAGGGTGGCTGTGGAGAGGTTTGTCGAGGTCGGGTCGGTGCCGCTGATGCCCGCCAGGCGCACGGTGTCCGAGCGGTTCTCGACTGCCACGGCGAGCGTGATGTACTTCCAGGCTTTGTCGGCCGCCACGGCCGGTGTCGGCGTGGGGCGGCCACTGGGAAGGCCTTCGGGTGTGGGCTCTGCCGGCGGCAAGGCCGCTTCTTCGAAACGCGTGACGACGAGGGCCAGCGGAGCTACGGACACCTCGGGACGGGGAGTGGCGGCAGCGGCTGCCGCGCGTGCTGGCGATGACGCCGCGGCTGGCCCGCCTGGCGCGGCCGGCGCGGCGGCAGCACAGCCGACCAGTGCCACCGTCACCATGGCAATTGCCGCGACGCGCAGCAGGCGATGCCCAGCGGCAATGCAGCAGTGGCGAACAGCAGGTGACACCATGGTTGAGTCTATCGACCCGCCGAGCGGCTAACGGACCAGCGCGATCAGGCGCGGGCCAAACAGCAACAGCGCGATCGCGACCGAAGCCAGTGCCGCAATCAGGACTGCCGCGGCCGAGACGTCTTTGGCTTGTTTGACGAGCGGATGATGGCCCGGCGAAACCAGGTCGCACAGCGTTTCGAGCGCGGTGTTCACGCTTTCGACAACGAGCACAAGAGCGATGGTCAGGACGATGGCCGCAAGCTCCGATGGGCTCAAGCGCAGCACGACGCCCAGGGCCAGGGCGAGGCAGGCGGCCAACAGGTGCACCCAAAAGTTCGGCTGAGTGCGGGCGATAGTCGTCAGACCTTCTACGGCGAAACCGAAGGAGCGGACCACGCGCAGGGCGTGGCCGCGCGGAGCGGGGCGCGAGGTATCGCTAACGGGTGAAGCCAAGTGGGCGCAGCGCCTCCTCTTCCAGGTATCGCATGTGCTCGCGCTCGGCGTCGGCTTCGTGGTCGTAGCCGAGGACGTGCAGCACGCCGTGGGCGACGAGGTAGGCGACTTCGCGCTCAATGGAGTGGCCGTAGTCTGCTGCCTGTTGGACCGCCCGCGGGTAGGAGACGACGACATCGCCCAGGTGGACGGGCTGGCCGGGCGGGAGGACGAAACCGCCTGGGTCATGCGCGTCTTGAAGGGGAAAAGACAGCACGTCGGTGGCGGCGTCTGTGGCGCGGTGGCTGGCGTTCAGCGCCTGGATCGAGGCGTCGGTGACGAGGTGCAGGCTGACCGTAAACGCGCCGCCACGGGTGAATTCGCCCGCGACGATCGCGCCTACGAGGGCTTTGACGCGAACGGTGTCCCAGGTGGCGCTGACTTCGTCTGCCACAGAGAAGTCGACACCGACAACGGTCACCGCCGCCGTATCAGGCCGAGGCAGGGACATCCGTTTTGACCGTGGCGCGTTGCGGCTCAGCTTCATGAGTCGGACTGGGCTGGCTACTCGGCGGGTACGGGATGCGCGGGTGATAGATCCCCGTCAGTAACGTCACGAACGATTGCTTGATGCGCGTCAGGTCGCGCAATGTGAGATTGCAGTCGTCGAATTGGCCTTCCTCGAGCCGCTGGCGGACGATCCGCTCGACCAGTTGTTCGATCGCCTCACGGGAATGGTCGCGCGCGGCTCGGGCGGCGGCCTCTGTTGAATCCGAGAGCATCAAAATGGCGGCTTCGCGCGACTGTGGCCGCGGGCCGGGGTACGTAAACAGGTCAGCGTCAAGGGTCTCGGTCGTACGCTCAGCTGCCTGCTGATAGAAGAAGCTGATCGTGCGCGTGCCATGGTGCTGCGGGATCATCTCGCGGACGCGGGTCGGCAGGCGGTACTTGTCGGCCAGCTTGACGCCGTCGGTCACGTGCGCCGCGATCACCTGCGCCGATGCGAGCGGGTCGAGCGTGTCGTGCACGTTGGCGACTGAGTCGGCCTGATTTTCAATGAATGCCCACGGCCGTTCGAGTTTGCCGACGTCGTGGTAGTAGGCCGCCACGCGGACGAGCAGCGAATCGGCGCCGATGACTTCGGCGGCCCGCTCGGCCAGATTGCCGACCATGATGCTGTGGTGATAGGTCCCCGGAGCTTCCATCAGGAGCCGTCGCAGCAGGGGTTGCGTCGGATTGGCCAGCTCGAGCAGCTGCATCGTCGTCAGAATCCCGAACAGTCGACCGAGTACCGCGAAGCTACCCACGGCGAGCAGCGATGACAAGATGCCGTTGACCAGCAGCTCGAACCCGACGATGGTCAGCAAGCCGAGGTCATCCGAGCGCGACGCGAGGAAAAACGCCGTGTAGGCGGCAATCATCGCCAGGGCGACCTCGCCGCCAGCGACGAAGTACGAGATCATGCGCTCTTTCCGCCAAACCGCCAGGGCACCGGCCATGGTGCCGACGAGGCTGATGACGCCGACTTCCAGGCTGCCGCCAGCGATCCAGGCCAGCAGCACAGACAGCAACACGCCGACAGAGAGCG
>DASYKL010000204.1:0-5960 GCA_035995405.1 Chloroflexota bacterium | reverse complement strand
TGAGACGCCCGAGCAGAACGTGCTGCTGGCCGCGACTGCCCTGGCGGTGCTGCCCGTCATCGTGCTGTACGCGTTCGCGCAGCGCAGCATTGTGCAGGGCTTGATGGAGGGCGCGATCAAGAACTGAGCAGCTTGGCGCGTCGATCGCCGGAAATGGTGAAGCTTGGGCCGGGTCCTTTTTCGCGGGTGCTGCGTTTAACCTGGATAGGGAGCACGCTGCATGGTGTTCGTCAGGAATCAACGGGAACGGGCGCAGGCGATGGCCGAATATGGGCTGTTGTTGGCCTTGATTGCGGTTGTGTCGATCGCGTCTCTGATTTTGTTCGGCGCCAAGGTGGCAAGCCTGATGTCGACGCTTTCGACGACAGTCGCCTTTAACGTCTAGCCTAGTGGGCGTCATGACGCTCACTCCTGTTGCGCCGCGCGTTGGCGACGTTTTGCCTGACATCGCTTTGCCTACGCTCGATGGACGGATGGTCCATCTGAGCGAGTATCGCGGCAAACGGCTGTTGCTTTTCATGTGGGCCAGCTGGTGACGATGCCGTGAGCAGCTGCCCGTGTGGCAGTCATTCTTGCAAACACGGACCGACCTGGCTTTTCTGAGCGTCGCGGTGGACGTGGCGCCTGAACGGGTCCGGCCTTTTGCCGCTGAGCATCCTTTTCCGACGGTGGTCGACAGCGCGGGACAGCTGGGGCGACTCTTCGATTTCGACGTCGTACCTAACGGCGTGTTCGTGGACGAGCTGGGTATCGTGCGGTTTGTCCACATTGGTGGGTTTGACATCCAGCGGCCTGAGGTGGCCGCCCAGGTCGACGCCTTGCTCGCGGCAGACTTTGGAACGGCTGGCGTCGCCGCGCCGGTATTGCTCCAGGAGGCGGTCGAGATCGAGGTGTTGCGGTCGGAGCTGGCGGCTCGGCCTGAGGACGCTGGATTGCAGTTCGCGCTCGGCGATGCGCTTTTGCGCGAAGGTCGGGGGAGCGAAGCCGAAACGGTGTTCCGACGGGCGACGGAGCTGGACCGCGACGACTGGTCGGTGTGGTTCGGGTTAGGCAGCGCGCTGTTTCAGCAAGAGCGGACGACGGAGGCGCTGGCGAGCTGGCGGGCGGCGTTGGCGCTGGACCCAGCCAACTTCACGGTCCGCAAGCAGATCTGGATGATCGAGCACCCTGAGCGGTTCTATCCGACGATTGATTTTCAGTGGCAGGCGGAGCAGCTCGAGCGGGAGGGGTACGTGCGCTGAGGCGAGGGATTTAGGATTTGGGATTTGGGATCTGGGGGTTCGGGTCTGGTGATCGGCTGTGGATGGCGCTAGCGAGGCGGGGCTGACTTTGTGACGTTGCGACCGAGCAGAGCGGCCAGGCGGTCTATGGCGGGGGCACTGTCGGCTACGGGTTGGGGCGGGGCGAAGGGCGAACGCGCGGCGGGGACCTGGGGCAGGGTGGCCTGGGTGAACGCTAGCTCTTGTTCGGCCAGCTCGGGGGAGAAGTTGGTCGGCTGGCCGGTGGCTCGGGCCAGATCCCAGCCGTGGACGAGCAACTCGGTGATGCGCAAGTGGAGCGCGACCATGCCCGGGACGGTGCCCATGGGGACTGTGAAAATCTGCTCGAGGACACCGGGCTGACGGAACGCCTCGAGGACGGCTGTCGCTGAGGCGCGGTAGGCGGTGAGCTGGTCGGCGTCGGGGAGCGGCACTGGGCGGCGCGGAGCGGGCGGCTGGCCGCGCAGGATGCTGGCGAACATCTGATTGCCGATGACCACGTGATCGACCAGGTCACGGACCTGCCACTCCGCACAGGGCGTGGGAGCGGTCCACTGATCGTCAGCTATTGCCGCAATCAACTGCTCGGTGGCGTCGAGGGCAATGGAAAGCTGGTGTGTCGGGTCGGCGATCATCGCGGTCTCCCTGTCGTTCGGGTCAGTATGCGGCAAGGTTGGTTCGGTACCATCGGTCGCACGCCGGATACGCGTCGCGGCTTTCTCGAGCGACGTGACTGGCGACACTCCGCAAGTGGGTGCTGTCTGATGAAGATTCCGAAGCCAACGGCCGAGGACAAAGCGCGGTTTGAATCACTCGTCCCGCGGGAGGGTCGGGTTGAGGTGAAGCCGATGTTTGGCAACCTCGGCGCGTTCGTCAACGGCAACATGTTTATGGGGCTGTTCGGGAGCGACGTGGGCGTCAAGCTCGACGGTGCCAGGCAAGGCGAATTGACGAAGGCGGGCGGTGGCTCGTTCGGGCCTGCCGAGCGGCCGATGGGCGGCTACGTCAGTTTGCCAGCGAGCTTCGGCGAGGCTGAGGCGAAGCCCTGGGTGGCGGCAGCGCTGGAGTACGTCAGCGCGCTGCCGCCGAAAGCGAAGAAGGCGGGTAAATAGGGGGCTGGGAGCTGGGAGCTAGGAGCCGTTATTCGAACCAGCCTTTTTTCCGCGCGAGATAGAGCATTTCCGTGCGCGATCTGGCACCGAGTTTGGCAAACAGACTGCTGATGTGGAAATAGACCGTGCGTGGTGTGGTATGCAAACGCTCGGCGACGCGGCGGCAAGACACCCTGTTCGACCGCCTTCAACAGCGCGCCGCGCGCTGAAGCCCCACGCGCAGAGGTTACAAACGCGCCCCAAGACATAGGGCATGGTGTCATCTGGCATCGGTGGCACATGCGCTTGTGGCCGATGGTTGAAGGTAATGCGAAAATTGGCGGCTGCCCTGGCCGCGTTGTGCTTTGGGCTGACCGCGACGCAGACGTTTGCCGCTCCGAACGCGATGACGGCGAGCGGCGTCACGCTGGCCAATTACAGCACCAGCGCGCTGACGACCGTCACGGTGTCAATGACGATGAATTTCTGGTACGACGTCGATGATGGCACCGACACGGGGTATATCGATGTCACCTTCCCGGCCGGCTTTGATCTGAGCGGTATCGCCGCCAGCAGCTACAACTCGGTCACGGCCGACTCGAACTGGACCTACACCATCTCAGCCCCAACCAGCTCGACGGCCAGACTCCGGTTCCACACTTTTAACTGGGTCCAACCAGGACAGGTTCGCACGTTCAAGATTCCGAATGTCCGCAATCCGAGCACGGCCGGTGCGACGGGCGCTTTTAGCGTCCTCGGCAGCGGCTACGATGACAATACTTCGTTGCCGGCGACGGTGTCGCAGACAGCCTCCGCTGTGACGATCATCACGTCGACCACAACCACGCTGGCTTCGTCATCGCCCGCCAACACCTCGACGTACGGCGGCAGCGTGACGCTGACCGCCACTGTCAGCCCGAGCCCGAGCGGCGGTACCGTCAGCTTCAAGGACGGGGCCACGTCACTTTGCTCGACGGTGGCTCTCACTGGCGGCGTGGCTACCTGCACCACCTCGGCGCTGACGGCCGGCACCCATGCCACGATCAGGGCTACCTACAGCGGCAACGGCGCGTCTGCAACCAGCACCTCTTCGTTTCTTAGCCAGACAATCAACAAGCGACCGCTGTCGGTGATTGCCAATCCCGCGACGCGGCTTTACGGCGCGGCCAATCCGACGTTGACGGCCACTCTGATCGGCTTCGTCAATGGCCAGAACCTGGCCACCAGCGGCGCGACCGGCAGTGCGTCGGTAACGACCGCGGCCAATCCGAGCACGCCCGTCGGTGCGGCCGTGTTGACGGCCGCACAGGGCTCGCTGGCAGCCGTTAATTACAGCTTCACCTATCAAACGGGGACGTTGACGATCGGCAAAGCGCCGCTGAGCGTATCGGCGAGTCCGGCAAGCCGCGTGTTTGGCGCTGTCGAGCCGGCGTTTCTGCCAACGTACTCGGGATTCGTCAATGGCGAGGTCCTGTCGACCAGTGGCGTAGCGGGCATTCCCGTCTTGACCACAATCACGACAAGCAGTAGCCCAGTGGCGAGTTACGCGATCAACGTTGGCCTCGGCACGCTGGTGGCCGCCAATTACCAGGTCAGTGTGGTGAACGGTGTGCTGACGGTGAGCCAGGCCAGCACCGCCATTGCACTGAGCTCCGGCTCCGCCGGTGATGCGTCGACCTATGGCGATTCGGTGACGCTAACGGCGCAGGTGACCGCGGTGGCGCCCGGGAGCGGGTTGCCGACCGGCAGTGTGACGTTCAGCGATGGCGTCGCGACTCTCGGCAGCGGTGCGCTGGATGGCAGCGCGCGGGCGACGTATACCACGGGCGCGACACAGCTTGGTGGCGGGGCACGAAGTCTGACCGCGGCGTATGGTGGGGCGAGCGAGTTTCTCACCAGCACGTCGCCGACACTTACTCAGATTGTGGCGCTCGCCAGCCAGACCATCACGTTTAGCGCACTGGCCGACAAGCTCTCCACGGACGCACCTTTTACGCTCAGCGCTAGCGCCGCGCCTGGTCTTGTGGTCAGCTTCAGCTCCAGCACCACCAGCGTGTGCACGGTGAGCGGAGTCACCGTCACGTTGATCGGCGGCGGAACCTGCACCGTTACCGCCGCACAGACAGGCTCGAACAATTATCTGGCCGCGACGAGTGTGTCGCACAGCTTCGCCGTCAGCGCGCCGCAGACAATCACGTTTGCCGCGCCGACAAGCCGAACCTATGGCGACGCCAGCTTCAGCCTGGCGGCGACGGCCTCCTCCGGCCTGGACGTGACGTTTGCCTCCACCTCAAGCAGTGTCTGCGTCACGACAGGCGCCCACGGGGCGACGCTGAGCATCGTCGCCGCCGGCACCTGCTCGTTGGTCGCGGCGCAGTCAGGGA
The DNA here is from genome assembly GCA_035995405.1 of Chloroflexota bacterium. GTDB lineage: Bacteria > Chloroflexota > UBA6077 > UBA6077 > CF-72 > CF-72. The sequence goes on along the minus strand of DASYKL010000204.1, from coordinate 1,226 downwards.
GCAGTGCCTATCTGGCCGCTACGGACGTGCCCCAACAGTTCACCCTGGCACGGGCGCCACTGACGATTGTCGCCATCGACGCGAGCCGCGTGTACGGCCAGGCAAACCCTGCCTTCAGTGCGAGCTTCAGTGGCCTCGTCAATTCGGACACGTCGAGCAACCTCGGGGGCACACTGACCTTCGGCGCCGCGGCATCGTCGAGCAGCCCTCCGGCCAGGTATTCGGTGACACCGGCGGGGCTGACCTCGGGCAATTACAGCATCAGCTTTGGCGCTGGTGTGTTGACCGTCACCAGGGCCAGCAGTGGCGTGGTGCTGACGCCATCGAGCGTGACTCCGGTTGCCGGCCAGGTCGTGACGCTCAAGGCGCAGGTCAGCGCGATTGTACCTGGAGCCGGACTCAGCACGGGCGTGGTGACATTCAAAGACGGTGTAACGGTGCTCGGTGCAGCGGCGCTCGACGGTACTGGCCAGGCATCGCAAAGCACAGTGGCCCTGGTCGACGGTGCGAGCCATAGCTTTATCGCCAGTTACGCGGGTGACGGCAACTTCACTCCAGCCGATTCAAGCACTGTGACTCTGGCGGTTGGCCAGGCGGCAACGTTGACAACCCTGTCATCACCGAGCGGTGGTGCGACGACGTATGGCACTCCGGTCACGGTGTATGCCGACATCGCTGTCGTCGCGCCGGGCGCGGCTGCATTCAGCGGCACGGTCACGTTCATGGATGGGGCAGCGATACTCGGAACCGCCAGCGTGGATGGCTCCGGTCGGGCAGCTCTGGCTGCGAGCGGCACGCAGCTGGTGGCTGGCGCGCACAGCATCGGCGCGTTATTTTCGGGTTCCGACACGTTGGGCGCGAGCAGTGCGGCGGTGTTTCCTCTGGTCGTCGGCCCAGGACCGAGCTCGGTCGCGTTGACAACGGGGGTTCCGAATGCGGTTGCCAGTGTTGGGCAGCCGGTTGGTTTGACAGCAGTGGTCAGTGGCGCCAGTACCCCGAGCGGGTCCGTGGCGTTCAACGATGGGGCAACAACGCTGGGTGCTGGACAACTGGACGGCCACGGTTCTGCCACGTTCACGAGCGGTCCGCTGCAGCTCGGTATCGGCGGCCACGACCTGACTGCAACGTACTCTGGCAACGCCGATCTGCATGGGTCCGACTCCAGCGCAGTGAGCGTTCAGGTTGTCCAGGCGACGACGGTGACAAGCCTGGTTGGTGGGCCAAAT
>DASYKL010000203.1:0-10011 GCA_035995405.1 Chloroflexota bacterium | reverse complement strand
CCAGGTACGGTTCGGTGCTCACGATGTCGAGCAGCCGCACCCGTTCCAGACCCTGAACCACGACGCGCAGCGTGCCGTCGGGCATGCGCGCCAGTTGATGGACGATTGCGGCCGTGCCGACGCGATTCAGGTCCTCCAGCTGCGGTTGCTCTCGATCGCCCTTTTGCGAGACCAGCACCAGCAGCCGCTCCTGGCGCATGATGTCGTCGACGAGCTGCACCGAACGCGGCTGGCCCACGAGCAACGGCACGACCGAGAGCGGGAACACCACCATCCCGCCACGTAGCGGCAGGACCGGCAGGGCGTCTGGAATACCTGGTCCACTCGGCGCGGCTGGATTCGACGGTGCTTCAGCGACCATGACTGTTGTCCGATTTCGTTAGCTGAATGAACATCAAGCCCAGGTCGGCACGCATCTCCAGGCGATCGGTATCGACCGCCGCCGGCAGGTGGATTTCGAGACGGAACGGCCCACGCCGAATTTCGGCCGCGTGGAAGATGCCGCGACCATCCAGCACCGGCATCGTTCGCTGGCCTTCAATGAGCACCATGTCGCCGACGAAGCGCACCGCGACATCGTTTGGTGAGACCCCCGGCAGCTCGATCGTCACGCTCACTCCACCGCGGGTCTCGTACACGTCAACCGCTGGTTGCCAGGCGCCGCTTACTCGAGCGCGCTCCCACACCGACAGCGAAGAGACAACGCTCATGCCGCGACCCCCTGTGAGGCAGTCGCGGTGGTGCGCTCGAAGAGCAGGTCGCCGTCGTGCGCATCCACCACGATGTGGTCCCCATCCTGGAACTCGCCGCGTAGCAGCCGCATCGCCAGTGGCTGGACGATTTCCTTCTGGATCGCCCGTCGCAACGGCCTGGCGCCATACACGGGGTCGAAGCCTTCGCGGGCAACCTGCTCCTTGGCGGCATCGGTCAACTCCACCGTGATGTGGCGCTCCGCCAGACGTCCCCGCAGCGAACGCAGCTGAATGTCGACGATTTGCTTGATTTCGCCTTTGCCCAACGGTCGGAAGATCACTACTTCGTCGATGCGGTTCAGCAGCTCTGGACGGAAATGACCACGCACCGACTCGCTGACGCGCTCGCGGATCTCGTCCCAGCTCAGCCCTGCTTCGGTGATCCACTGTGAACCGAGGTTCGAGGTCATGATGACAATCGTGTTCTTGAAGTCGACCGTGCGACCTTGCGCATCCGTGAGCCGGCCGTCATCCAACAGCTGCAGCAGCACGTTCAGCACATCCGGATGCGCTTTCTCGACTTCGTCGAAGAGCACCACCGAGTACGGCCGCCGCCGCACCGCTTCGGTCAGCTGCCCAGCCTCGTCGTACCCGACGTAGCCTGGCGGTGCGCCGATCAAGCGCGACACGGTATGTTTTTCCTGGTATTCGCTCATGTCGATGCGGATGAGCGCCTGGTCGTTGTCGAACAGGAACTCTGCGAGCGCGCGCGCGGTCTCCGTCTTGCCCACGCCCGTCGGCCCGAGAAAGAGGAATGACCCCAGCGGGCGATTCGGGTCTTGTAGCCCGGCTCGTGCCGCGCGGACGGTGTTGGCAACGGCCAGAATTGCTTCTTCCTGCCCGACGACACGCTCTCGTAGCCGCTCTTCCATTTTGATCAGCTTGTCGACCTCGCCTTCCATCAGCTTGCTGACGGGGACTCCCGTCCAGCGACTGACCACCTCAGCGATGTCGTCTTCGGTGACCTCTTCTTTGACCAACGCACGACCATCCTGGCGTCGGGCGCTGGCCATCTCTTCGGCCAGCCGACGTTGTTCCTCCAGCTGCTGGATTTCGTATTGCAGCCGCGCAGCGCGCTCCCAATCGGCGCGTTGCATGGATTGTTCAAGCTCCAGGCGCTTGCGATCCAGCTCTTCCTGAACGCGACCAACCGCGTTCAGCTGATCCAGCTCAGCCTGCCACTGTGCTTCGAGTCCACTGGCCTCCTCCTTCCGGCCGGCGAGCTCCTGCTCGATCCGTCCAAGCCGTTCCTGCGAGGCTGCATCGTTTTCTTTGCGCAGACCCTCACGCTCGATTTCGAGCTGCATGATTCGCCGCCGGATCTCGTCGAGCTCGACAGGCGCACTGGTCGCTTCCATGCGCAGCCGGGCCGCGGCTTCATCAATCAGGTCGATTGCTTTATCTGGTAGGAATCGATCAGTGATGTACCGATTGCTGAGCACGGCCGCCGCCACCAACGCCGAATCACGAATGCGGACCTTGTGATGCTGCTCGTACCGCTCGCGTAGCCCGCGCAGAATGGAGATGGTGTCTTCGACCGTCGGCTCGCCGACGTTCACCGGTTGGAAGCGCCGCTCCAGCGCAGCGTCCTTTTCGATGTATTTGCGGTATTCGCTCAGCGTCGTAGCGCCGATGCAGTGCAGCTCACCGCGAGCAAGCATCGGCTTCAACATGTTCGAGGCGTCCATCGAGCCTTCCGCCGCGCCCGTCCCGACCACCGTATGCAGCTCGTCGATGAACAGAATGATCTCGCCGTCTGATTGGGTGACTTCTTTCAGAACGGCCTTCAGACGTTCTTCGAATTCACCCCGATACTTGGCTCCAGCGACCAGAGCGCCGAGATCGAGAGCCACGATGCGCTTGTCTTTCAAACCTTCGGGCACATCGCCGCGAACGATGCGTTGGGCTAATCCCTCGACGATGGCCGTCTTGCCGACGCCTGGCTCACCAATGAGGACCGGGTTGTTTTTCGTCCGCCGCAGCAGGACCTGAATCGTGCGCCGAATTTCCTCGTCGCGACCGATCACCGGGTCGAGCTTGCCTTGCTGGGCTGCCTTCGTCAGATTCTTGCCGTATTTCTCCAGCGACTGGTAGGTCGTTTCTGGATTCTGCGATGTCACGCGCTGGTTCCCTCGCACCTCTTGCAGCGCCTGCAGTACGGCGCCCTTGCTGACGCCAAGCTGTTGCAGGACTGGCTCGTCGGCCATCGCCAAGAAGAAATGCTCGGTGCTGATGTAGTCGTCCTTGAGCCGCTCGGCTTCTTGTTGAGCGGCCTCGAAAATGCGCCGAAAACGCGGCGACACGTAGACCTGCTGACCGGGCGTGGCGGCTCGGGCAAAGCCACCCACCAGGGAGTCCAGTCTCTGGCTGACCTGTGACGGCGAAACGCCGAGTTTGTCGAGGATGGCAGGCACGACGCCGTTCTCTTGCGCGACCAGTGCAGCGAGCAGATGCTCCGGCTCGACTTGCGTGTGCTGTCGGCTCTCGGCCAACTGCTGCGCTTCGACGACCGCCTCTTGCGCTTTTTCGGTCAGCTTATTCAGGTTCATTCGCCTTATGCCTCCGCTGGGATGCCGACGTGAACGTCGGCGTGGGGAGCGCTCGCCAGCTCGCGAGCGATGCTGTCCTCGAGCTCAGTCGGATCGGCGCGACGCCACGTTTCGACAGCCCGCTGAGCGCGCTCGACTTGCTGCTGCAGCGCCTCGATCCGGCGGTGTAAGACGCTCAGGCGTTCTACGTCGCCACGCTGCGCAGCCAGGCGTTGCTGGTCGAACGCGAATTGCAGCTCATCTTCATCAGGCAGCCTCGGAAAGCCCATTTCGGCCAGTTGTTGCGGCGTCACGCGCCGGCTCGCCGGGCGCGACTGGAACACCCGGTAAATGCGCTCTGGCAGCAGGACCAGGCGGTGCTCATCCGATGGGTGCGGCCGAGCGGCGGTACGCAGCCAGGCCGCGTACTCCCGTCCGACCCAGGGCACCATCTCGTACTCCAGCACCTCACGCGCCACGGGCGTCCAGCGCGGCGCGCCGTTCTGCGTGTCCACGACGTCAGGCGGCGCTGACTGCCTGTCGCCGCTGACCTGCTCCATGGAGCCGGAAGGCGAGACCGAGCATCAACACGCCGAAAATGATGGCGTACGAGGCGATCAGCCAGACCACCGCTACTGCGCCGGCGCCTGGCGCCGCGAGCAAGACGATGGCGAACAGGACCGAGGCGATGCCGCCCAGGACCAGCCACCATTCGTTTTCGATAACTTTCCGCAGGCGGACCGCGGCGACCAGCTCCAGCACGCCGGTGATCAGCGCCCATGCGGCGATGATGTAGAGCAGGACGAGGGCGGTGATATTGGGATAAACAAACGTGATGATGCCCGCCGCAATGCCGACGATGCCTTCGAGCAGCAGGCCCCAGCGATGGTCGTTATCAGTACGGATGGCGGCGACGAGCGCCAGAACGCCATCCACCAGCGCATACGCGCCCCATAGCAAGACGAGCGCGGCCAGGGTGACTCCCGGCCAGACGAAGGCAAGAACGCCAAAAATGATGGCCGCCAGGCCACGCAAAGCAAAGGCCCACCAGTGTCGAGAGGACATTTCCAGATCCAGCATCATGCGGATACCCCTCCGAAGTGTTTCTTCAACCGTCCCATCGGCCCACCCCGCGCGTCGGTACGCGAGCGGACCACCGGAATTCACGTTGTCAACAAACCGGGCTTACGAGCTAGTCAGCCCTGCTAGAGTCGCGAACGCCAACTTCATCGAGGTGACGCAAGAGATCCGCGGGATCGGCGTAGACGCGGTAGGCGCCTGCGGTTTGGAGCTCGGCCTCGCCGTAGCCTCCTGACAGGAGACCGACCCCCAGCGCCCTCGCGCGGCGGGCGGCGAGCAGATCCCACACGGAGTCGCCAACAACGATTGAGCTCTCGATCGATACACCCAACCGGAACGCGGCGGCCTCGAACAGGTCCGGGTCTGGCTTGGCATGTGCCACCTGATCACGCGTCACTATCACCACATCGCTGCCCACCCCGAGCATGTCCAACGCCGGCTGCGCACTCTGCTGGCGGCCGCTCGTTGCGATCGCCCATTTCACTTCTTGCGACGACAGGTACGACAGCAGCTCGCGCGCCCCAGGCAGCGGCCTCACCTGCCCAGCCTGGCGCAAAAAGGCCTGCATGTGCGCCTGCTGCATGCGTTCGACCTGCTCGCGCGTCACGGTGCGACCGATTTCCCGCAGCAGCGCGTTCACAAACAGGCCACCGCTCATCCCGATTCTGCGGTGGATTCGCCAGACGGCCAATTCAATGCCACTTTCCTCAAGCGCTTCCCGCCATGCCAGGACATGCTGGTACACACTGTCAACCAACGTGCCGTCCAGGTCGAACAGGAATGCTGGGCTCACGAAGCTAACGGTACGGCCAGAATGAAGGTGCTGCCATTCAGTGGACCGTGCGACTCAGCCCACAAGTCACCTCCATGTAATCGAGCAATCTGACGAGCCAGATACAGCCCCACGCCAAGCCCCGTTTCTCGTTGCGAGACTTGCTCGAAAGGCGCAAACACCCTGTCAAGCTCGCCAGGCTTAAGCCCCGGCCCCTGGTCCCGCACTGCGATCAGAGCCCGTGCCGGCGTTGCCTGTACTCCTACGCGGACCTGAATGGTCCCGCCGATCGCGTACTTGACCGCGTTCTCGAGCACGTTCGTCAGCACCTGACGGACGCGCGCCCGATCCACCATTGCCACCGGCGGTGGCAAAGACGAGACCACGCGGATCTGATGTCGCCGCGTTGTTTGTTGGATCTCCTCGGCGACCATCCACGCCAGCCGCAGCACGTCGACGGACTGCAAGTCGAGACGCAAATCGCCTAGCTGCAAACGCTCCACCTCGAGCATCGCGTCCACCCAGTTGGCCATCAGGTCGGCCTGCTCGAGGATGTGCGCCATGACCTCCCGACACCCGTTCAGGTTTGGCGTTTTGGCCGTGGCCTGGGCCTCGATCAATTCGGCGTAGGCTTTGATGATGGCGACCGGGGTTCGCAGCTCATGGACCACCAACCCGACCAGGCGCTCATTGCCGTCGACTGCAGGCAGGCCGTTGAGGGCGCGCCTCTGTGTCACAAGACTCCCGAACGCAAACGCCAGGGCGCGCCAATCGCACGCGTCCTCCGGTACGACCTGCACTGCTGACCTCTGTCGACACCATGCGGTGGCCAGCAGGCCAGCGTCCGTACCCCAGCGTACCTCTAGGTTTCGCGGCCTGGAATGCTCATCGCCGCCGCTTCGATCATGCCGTGCAGGTGGGCCGCGGCGTTCTGCACGTCGAAGTACTTGCGTTGGCCGGCCCGACTTTCCGCCGCCAGAATGGCGCAGCGGTGCGCCACCCGGAAGTCGCCGTATGGAAATTTGTAGTGCGCCTTCGTCTCTGGCGGTTCTTCGTCGTCGATCGCCAGGTGCCACTTGGCGTACTCAGGCCAGCCATGCTCAGCGATGAATGCATTCTCCGCCTGTGTACTCGGCTGGTGCTCACTCCACGCGTCGCGGTCGTCGAAGGCGACCTTGCCAGCCCTGATCAGCATTTCGGCGAACTCTTGTGACGACCTGCGCAACCTGACAGTCATGCTGGTGCTCCTCGATCAACGCCGAACGTGCATCGCCGCGGCGCTCACCGCGGCCATCAATGTCGCCAGGTCGTATGAGCCTTGGTGACGACGGCCGTTGATGAAAAAAGTGGGCGTGCCATTTACGCCACTGCGCACGCCGCTGATGAAGTCCTCGCGCACCTTGCGGGCATGCCTGCCTGACTCGAGGTCAGCAACGAAGCGGTCCATGTCCAGGCCGATTTCGGCCGCGTACACCAGCAGGTCCTCATCTTCGAGCGCATCTTGATGCTCGTAGAGCATGTCGTGCATTTGCCAGAACCTGGGCGGGCCTTGCGCTCCTGCGGCTTCGGCTGCTTCCGCGGCTCGCTCGGCATGCGGGTGGACGCGGCTCAAAGGGAAGTGGCGGAACGCGAAGCGGATCTGGTTGCCCATCCGCCGCCGCAGCTCCTTCACGATCGGGTGCGCCATGCCGCAATAGGGACACTCGTAATCGCCGTACTCGACGACTGTCACGGGCGCGCTAACTGGGCCGACGACGTGGTCGCGATCGCCAATCGGTGGCGTGAGCGTCGGCGCGTCGACGTCAACGACAGGAGTGTCGATCATGCTGCTGCCTTTGTCGTCATGGATTCGAGTGCTCGGAGAAGGCCGTCAGCGCCAGGGTTCACGCCGATCGGCGACAAGTAGCTCCACCGGATAACCGCGTTCTCATCGAGGACGAAGAGCGCTCGCTCGGCAACTCCGTCCCGATGGCGATAGGCACCGTACTGCCGCGCTACAGCGCCTTTTGGCTCGAAATCCGCCAGCAGCGGGAAGGCGATTTTCTGGTGTTGGCGGTACGCCATATGGCACCAGGCACCGTCGACCGAGATTCCGAGCACGTTGGCGTTGTAGCGCCGAAACTCAGGCACGATCTCGCTATACAGCGTCATCTGATCGCCGCACACCGGGCTCCAGTCAGCAGGATAAAACGCCAGGACGAGCGGCGCTCCGCGGAACTCGCTGAGCGACACGGTCTGGTCTGGCGTGGACCGCAGGTTGAAATGAGGCGCATGCGTGCCAGGCTTGAGAATCGACTCTGGCTCGACGTTCGATCCGTAGTCCTGATTCGACACGGCGCTGCTTCCGTTCATGTTGTTGCCGGCCGTCATATCCCCAGCGTGCCGCGCCGCGGATTAGAAAGACGTATGGACGGCGCCTGATCGCTGCAAGACGGGGAGCAAGACGGGGAGTCAGGACGGGCTTTTCACCCGCACCAACAAGATTGGGCACACCGCTTGCTTCAGCACGGCCTCGGACACGCTGCCCCAGATCAGCTTGGCCAGGCCACCTCGGCCATGGGTCGTCATGCCAATGAGATCCGCCTGGTGCCGTCGCGCGCAATCGAGGATGACGTCCACCGCTGCACCTTCGGGATGTTCGGCTTCGAGGTGCACGCCTTTCAACCGCAGGCTGGTGGCAACACTGTTCAAGTAACCCGCCGCTTCTTCTTCTTCCGTCTCAATCGTCTGTTCGATCAGCGTCGGATCGAGTGCGACCCCAGCCGCGGCTGGCTCGATCATTGCGGCGACCTGCGCGACAGGCAAAATCGCTCGCACCAGGATCACTGTCGAGCCGAACTTTTCGGCCAGGGCTTCTGCGTGCGGAAGGATCTGCTCGGCCAGCGGTGATCCATCGAGGGCAATGACAATCCGCTCGTACATGCCCGTCATGGCCGGCACGGTGCGTGCCGTCGCAAAGCCGCTATCGCACCAGCGGCGATGTTGTCGACGAGCAACGCCCTGGAACTGGGCCGACCAGTCTTGCTCGATTCTAACGGGGAACCAACTTCGATCCTACGAACATCTGCCTAGGCTCGGAACGTGATACAGCATGGCAATTCCCTGCGCAGAAGCATGGAGCAATTGATGCAGGACGCCCTCCGTCCACCAGCATTACCGGCCCCACGACTCACCGCCGATATCTATGAGACACCAGACGGTGATGCGTACGTGGTGGAGATTCCGGTGCCCGGACTGAGCGCGGGCGAGATCACCATCGAGGTCACGCCCGAAATGGTGACGGTCACCACCAGGCCGGCCGCGAGCCAGGACGACGCCCAACGCCGCTATCTGCAGCACGAACAGCAGGTCCAACCAATGTCGCGCGTGTTCGAATTTCCGGTTGAGATCAACCCCGACGAGATAAGCGCCAACCTGGACGCGGGCATGCTCAAGCTGCACGTGCCCAAGGCCGCCGCGAGTCGGCGCAAAGTGATCAAGCTGCAGAAGCAAGGCGACTGACGTGTGCTCGCGGCGCAGCTTGACGTCACCTATGAACTGCGCCAAGCCGTCGCCCAGCGCCGCCTGGATCGGGTTCGGGCCATCCTGAGCGAGATCTCGGCAGAGCAGGCCAGGGTCGTACTTGATGACCTGACCGTGCATGAACAGGCCCAGCTGGTCGAGCTGGTTGGGCTGGACGAGCTGCGACAGCTCTTCCCCGTATCGAGGCCGGACGACGACCTGGCCGATGTGATCGCGTCGCTCGACGTCGATGCACGACGCGTGCTGCGTTTGCTGCGCATGCTCGGACCGGGTTTGGTGACGGGGGCGTCTGACGACGATCCCTCCGGTATTGCTACCTATTCCGTCGCGGGCGCTCAACTTGGCGTCGCCAGCCTGTGGACCGCGCTCTTCACGTTTCCTTTAATGGCTGGTGTCCAGTACGCCTGCGCCAAGATCGGCTACGTCAGCGGCATGGGCCTGGCTGGAGTCCTCGCCCGACGCTACCCTCGGCTGGTCGTCTCCCTGGCTGTCCTGACGTTGCTGATCGCCAACACCATCAATGCTGGCGCTGACCTTGGTGCAATCGGGGCGGCGCTCAATCTGCTGGTGCCTGGCATCCCGGCCGTGTGGTGGGTCGCGCCCGTGGCGCTCCTGATTCTGGCGCTGCAATTGTTTGGCCCGTACCAGTTGATCGCACGCGTCTTCAAGTGGTTGACACTGGCGCTGCTGGCGTACGTCGCGGTTGTGTTCTTCATTCAGCCGGACTGGAGTGACGTGTTGCGGGCGACGTTCATCCCCACTGTGTCTTTCGACAGTGGCTATGTCACGACGCTGGTCGCCATCCTGGGGACCACAATCTCGCCCTATATGTTCTTCTGGCAAACGAGCTTGAACATCGAGGAGCAGGTCGCTCGCGGGCGGATTTTCTTGTGGCAGCGGCTCGGCGCCTCCGATGCGGAGCTGCGGTACGCCGGCTGGGATGTCGGGATCGGCATGTTCCTGTCAAACCTGGTCATGTACTGCATAATCCTGGCGGCCGCCGCGACGCTCCATACGTCTGGGCGGGCTGACGTGCGTTCGGCCGCGGACGTTGCCGAGGCGCTCCGGCCTCTCGCCGGCGATTTTGCGGCGGTGCTCCTGGCGGTGGGACTCGTCGGGACCGGGTTTCTGGCGGTTCCGGTGCTGACGGGCTCCGGCGCTTACGCCGTCGCCGAAGTGATGAAGTGGCGGTATGGGCTGGGCAGCCGGCTCCGCCGCGCCGCCCGTTTTTACGCGCTGATTACGGTAGCTACGCTGGCCGCGACGGCCATGAATTACCTCGGCATCAACGTGATCGATGCCCTGTACTGGTCGTCGGTCATCAACGGTGTGTTGGCGGCGCCGTTGCTCGTGCTCA
>DASYKL010000202.1:0-2262 GCA_035995405.1 Chloroflexota bacterium | reverse complement strand
AAGGCTCACAGGTCCGCCGCGATGAATCATGGGAGTTGGCGCTCCGTGTTAGCGCTAACCAGCCGCATGACGCATCGCGTGTTAGCGCTAACAACCGCCGACGTGGGCCATCCCGCGTCAAGGCTCAGAGGTCCGCGCCGGCGATGAATCATGGAGTTGGCCGCTGCCGTGTTAGCGCTCACATTGGGTCCGTGGGCGGATGAATCGTCTGCGCAACCTATATGCGCTCGCCGCCAGGCGTCCGCGCTGGTGGTTCTATCCCCTCGCCGTGCTCCTCCTGGTGAGCTGGCTCGATCGCGTCTGGCTCCTTCTTCAGGCTGGCGGACCGTTCCGTGTCGTCGGCATCGACTGGACGATGTACGCCTCCCAGGCGCTCGTGCTGCGCGCGGGCGAGCCGCAGTGGATGTACGACCTGGGCCACATCGAGTCGTACCTGCAGACACTCGCCGTGTACACGACCAATCCGGCCGAGCCGCTGTCTGTCGGACCAGTCCCGTATGTACCGGTATTCGCCTGGCTCATGATCCCGTTCACCATGGTTCCGCCGATTCCTGGCCTCATGCTGTGGACGGCCTTAAACCTGATCGCACTGGCGTGGCTCGCGTATCGCGTCTCTCGCGAGGTGCCTGGCCTGCAGCCGCTGCAAGCGCTCCTGGCGCTACTCGTCTCCTTTCCGATGGCGATTGGACTTATCGCCGCCCAGCCGACGGCGATTCTGGGCTGTGCTGTGGCCGAGTGGTACCTGGCGATGCGCAGCGACCGTGATTTCAAAGCGGGACTCTGGCTGGCCGTGCTCTTACTGAAACCACAATACGGCGTACTGATCGCGCCGGTGCTGATCTGGAAACGGCGCTGGAATATGGTCCTCGGCGTCCTCTGCGGAGGCGTAGCGATCTTGGTGACGTCGCTGCTGGTCGGCGGCATGCCAGCCCTGTCGGCTTACGCTTCATCGGTCGCCGCTAGCTCGGACTGGGGCGGTTCAGCACTGGCCAGCCCAGGGCAGATGATCAACTGGCGCGCGCTGATTCTGAACCTGCGGCCGAGCATCGGCCCGACAAGCGGCCTGCTCCTGGTACTGGTGGCTGGTTTTTTGAGCGCTGCCGCCGCGCTGGTCGTCTGGCGTGCGGCGTGGGCCGCACAGTCGTGGACGCTCGCGCCACGTGTCGCAGTGTTAGCGCTAACGACGGTGCTCGTGAGTTATCACAGCCACTCGCACGGCCTGGCACTGTTCGCGCTCCCTGTGGCCGCGAGCCTCGGCGAGCCACGCCTGCGGCGCGTCACACGAACAGCCATTCTGGCCCTCCTTTTCCTGCCCAGCCTGATCATCATCACTGGACAGCACTGGTTGTGGCGCGAAGTGATCCAGCACCAGCCGGTCGACGTGCTGATCTGGTCGCCGCTCGTGCAGATCCTGCTGATGGTGGCGATCGGTTGTTTGCTACGTGACGTACTGTCCCCGAAGCCAGAGGCTATCGCTGCCGAAATCCACCCTGCTCGTCAGCTCGTGCCTAACCCAGCGCCGCGACTGGTCGCCAGTCACCAGCCATCCGTGCCGGAATGACGGCCGCCAGTCCGTGGTCAGTCGTAGCGCATGGCCCGCCCGCCTGACCGCCGCCAGGCCGCCCACAACGCAGCGGCGGACCAGGCCGATCAGCCCGGCGACCCCGCCGAGCCGCCCCAACCCCCCGCGCCCCCTGCGTCGACGCGCCAACCCGCCCCGTCCCCTGGGCCGAGACCGCGCGCTGCAACCGACCGGCGGTCCAGCCAGCGCGACGCGCTGAGCAGCCTCGTCCCGTTGCTCGACCGCTGGCAATCCGTCCTCGAGTTCGCCACGTGCGGACTGGCGCTTGCTGCCATGCTGGCGCTGTTCATCATCAACCGAACGCTCCCCAGGTATGTCGATGAAGCAGACAACCTCCTTGGTGGCGAACTGATCGCTCACGGCTATCGCCTGTATGGCGACTTCTTCAGCCACCACATGCCGCTGCCGTACTACGTCATGGCCGCGGCCAACCTGGTTGGCGCCAATTCTCTCACTGCCTATCGCCTGTTCTTCAGCATCCTGATTACCGCGGTTTTCGGGATGGCGATGTTTTCGTTTCGCAAACGCCTGCCGGTGCTGTTCCTGGCCGGACTGGTGTTCACGATCGGCCTGGTGCATCCGATCTTTCTCGGATACATGGTTCTGGCCGATCACCTTTTCGCATTCGCGCTGGTCATCCTGTTGCTGTTCCTGCTGGCGCACGGCGATGTGTCATTCAC
>DASYKL010000201.1:0-3316 GCA_035995405.1 Chloroflexota bacterium | reverse complement strand
GGGCCGCAGGCTCCCCCGACCCGTACACGCCCCCCGGGCAGCAACAAAGAAGAAGCGTGGCTTCAATCGTGCAGTGTCGGGCAAACCTTGCGCTTTGCTGTGTTTGGTTTGACGATCTCGTCGGCTTGGGCTAACGGGCACGCTACCCCCTGGCGCGGGTTGTTGCGGGCTCTGCACGCGGCCGGGCACTCGGCGACCTTTTTCGAGCGTGACGTGGAGTACTATGCGGCGCATCGCGACCTGCAGGCCGCGGACTTTTGCGAGCTGGTCCTGTATGAGTCGTGGCCGGCCGTCGTACCACGGGCCAAGACAGTCCTGGCGGAGTCGGACGTGGCGATCGTCACCTCGTACTGCCCCGACGGCCTGGCCGCCAACGCGCTGATGCTGGACGCGCCGAAGCCGTTACATGTCTTTTACGATCTGGACACGCCCGTCACGCTGGCGGCGCTCGAGACGCATGGTGTCGCGGTACCAGCAGGGGCGCACTATCTGACCCCCATACTCATTCCAGAGTTTGACCTCTATCTCAGCTTCACCGGCGGACCCGTGCTTGACGTCCTGAGGCAACGGTGGGGTGCGCGGCGCACCGCCGCGCTATACGGGTCCGTAGACCCAACCGTGCACGCGCCAATAACAGATCCACCGGACGAGCTGCGTTGCGCGCTCGGCTATCTCGGGACCTACGCCGCCGACCGTCAGGCCAGCCTCGACCGTCTCCTCATTGAGCCAGCCCGACAGCGACCTGCTGACAGGTTTTGCGTCGTCGGCTCGCTCTACCCCAACGAGCTGGAGTGGCCAGCGAATGTCACCACGCGTTGGCATCTCGATCCGGCCGAGCATCCGGCATTTTACGCCGCCAGCCGCATCACGCTGAGCGTCACGCGACAGGCCATGCTGGACTGGGGCCACACACCGTCCGGCCGCTTGTTCGAGGCGGCCGCTTGCGGTACTCCCGTGCTCACGGATCGCTTTCCAGGTGTCGAAAACTTCTTCGAGCCTGGTGCGGAGATCCTGGTCGCGGACCAACCACAAGACGTTCACACCGCCCTGGATCTGAGCGATGCGGAGCTCAGGCGCATTGGCGCCGCGGCGCGCGAGCGGACGCTGAGCCAGCACACCGGTGCAGCTCGAGCCGCCGATCTGCTGCAGGCGTGCGAGCGTGCGGCGTGTTAGGCATCGTCCCGGCAGCCGGAGCGGCCAGCCGGCTGCAGCCATTGGCATTTTCTAAAGAAATGCTCCCCGTTGGGAGCGCCATCGATGAACACGGTGTGGAAAGACCCAAAGCGGTCAGCGAATTTCTCGTGGAGCGGATGATTCACGCCGGAGCGGACCGGGTATGCTTCGTCCTGTCGCCTGAGAAAACAGACATCATCCCCTACTATGCACGCCATTGGGCGGCGCCTCGCTTTTGCTACACCGTCCAGGAGCGGCCGACCGGTCTATGCGACGCACTGTTCAGAGCACTGGGAGTCATGCGCGACGATGAGGATGTCCTGATCGGCCTGCCGGACACGGTGTGGTTTCCGATCGACGGCTATTCACTTCTGCCCGCTGGCGACCTGTCATTTCTGCTTTTTCCGGTGGCCGAACCAGGTCGTTTCGACGCGGTGCTTACCGACAATGGACGAGTCACCGAAATACAGGTGAAAGCCGCGCAGCCAGACTCCAACTGGGTCTGGGGTGCCTTTCGCATGCCCGCCGCCACATTTCGCACCCTGCATGCGTTGTGGTCAGAACCGGGTCGAGGTGACGAATACGTGGGTACGCTGATCAATGCATTTCTCGAGCGCGGTGGTCACGCCAGCGGCGTACGAGCCGGTGAGCGTTACTACGACGTCGGTACCGTGGAGGGCTATCGCGCCGCCATCGAAGCGCTGCGTTCGGTCGAGCTGGTTGGCGGTCCGCGGTAGGATTGCCTATCAGTAGCCCGATGAGCCCGGAGCGCGACCACGCCGCCGCCTGGCTCAACGCGGTCCGCCGACTCGATTTCGATGCGGCGTGGCAGATTGCCGATGCGGTTCTTGCCGAGCGCATCGTCGCAGGACCGTGCTGGCAGCTACCGCGCCACGAGCAATGGATCTGGGACGGTCGGAGCCTGACCAACCAGCGGGTCCTGCTCAGGTGCTATCACGGGCTTGGCGATACGATCCAGTTCGCCCGATTTTTGCCTCGGCTGCAGCGCATCGCCCGCGATGTGACGGTCTGGGTACAGCCGACGCTGATTCCGCTGCTGCAGACGTTCCCTGGCATTCGCTTGCTGCCACTCCACGATGGCACGCCGGAGGTGACGTACGACGTGGACGTGGAGATTATGGAGCTGGCGCATGCACTGCGGGTCACCGTTGACACATTGCCGCCGGTCCCATATCTGTCAGTGCCGCCTGCGATCAGACCGGCAGACGAGTTCTCTGTCGGGCTGATGTGCCAATCCGGCGACTGGGATCCGCGGCGCTCTGTGCCGCCGGACGTCCTCCTCAGCGGCCTGAGCGGCCTGACTGGCGTGCGGCTCTTCAGCCTCCAGCCCGGCGCGCCGCTGCCAGGCTGCGTCGATGCCAGCGCCACCGATATGCTCACGCTGGCCAGCCGTCTCCGCGTACTCGACCTGGTGATCACGGTCGACACGATGGTCGCCCATCTAGCAGGTGCGCTCGGCGTGCGGACCTGGACGCTCCTGCCGCACGACGCCGACTGGCGATGGCTAGCCGACCGCGTGGATTCGCCGTGGTACCCGACGATGCGCCTGTTCCGTCAGCCCACCGCAGGTGATTGGCAGGCTGTCGTGCGTCAGGTCGGCGAGGCTATCGCATGCGAGCGCTAAGCCTCAGTGGACCTCGCCAGCCGATAGTTATGGACGTGCCTGAGCCGCGACCCGGCGAGGGCGAAGTGCTGGTGCGCATTCGCGGCTGCGGGTTGTGCGGCTCCGACCTGAACGCCTGGCGAGGCGTAACAGGCATGTCGTATCCCTTGCCGCCCGGTGCGCCGGGGCACGAGACAGTCGGTGAGGTCGCGGCACTGGGCGCCGGAGTCGAGACGCTAGTTATCGGCCAGACGGTGACGGGGTTGCTATGGAATGGCCTGGCCGAGCTGGGTGTCGGTCGCGCTGAGGATCTGCTGACGGTGCCGTGGGGGGCGCAGGGCGTACTGGGCGAGCCGCTGGCATGCGCCATGAACGTCGTCCGCCGGGCCCGCGTCAAAGCGGGGGATCGGGTGGCGGTTGTGGGGTTTGGCTATCTCGCTGCCCTCATCGTCCAGCTACTGCCGCCGCACGTCGCCGAATGGATAGCGATTTCCCGTCGGCTCGACAGCCGCGCCCTGG
>DASYKL010000200.1:0-6967 GCA_035995405.1 Chloroflexota bacterium | reverse complement strand
GGACCTGCTGACCAGCGATTCCAGCATTGATGTGCGTCAGGCAGCAGCGGAAGACCTGGCCCGCTTCACGTTGCTCGCGGAGCTCGAACACCTGGATGAAGAGACCGCCTCCCAGCTGCGGGCCCGCTTACGAGAGGTGGTCCAGGACACCAACCAGGCGCCGCGGGTACGCGGCACCGCCCTGGCGGCATTGGGGTATTTCAGCGACGTCGAAAACGCCGAAGAGCTGGCGGCGGGGTTCAGCGATCCCGACCTGCGTCTTGGGGCAGTACGGGCTATGGGCCGCAGCGCTGACCCGCGGTGGACAGACCGCTTGATGCCCGTGCTGGGCAGTGACGACTCAGACTTACGCCTGGCCGCCGCGCAAGCGCTGGGCGAGATCGAAGACGAACGCGCCGTGACGCCGCTCCTCGAGTTGGTGGATGATCAGGTAACCGAAGTCCGCCTGGCGGTAATCGGCGCGTTAGGCCAGATCGGCGGTGAGGATGCGCGCGAAGCCCTGCTCTATCTGGCCGAAACGCCAGAAGATCAGGTCCGCGAAGCAGCCGAAAAAGCGCTAGAGGACCTGGAGGCGGCTGAAGGCGACCCGATGGAACTCTAGGGGGAGCTGGGAGTTGGGATCTGGGATCTGGGATCTGGGGAAGACGATTCGTCCCCAACTCCCAACTCCCAACTCCCCGCTCCTAGTTCGCCGAAATCGGCGAGGTGATCGCGGCGGTCTCGCCGCGGGCTTGGATTTCGTCCCAGAAATGGCAGGCGGCGAGGTGGTTCGGTTCTACCTCGATCAGGGGAGGTTCTTTCTCGCGGCACAGCTCCTGAGCGAAGGGGCAGCGCGGGTGGAAGCGGCAACCTGTGGGTGGGTTGACGGGACTCGGGACGTCACCCGTCAGAATCATGCGCTGACGTTTGCGCTCAATGGTCGGGTCAGGAATAGGCACTGCCGAAAGCAGGGCCTTGGTATAGGGGTGCAGCGGCCGCTCGTAGAGCAGGTCACGAGTCGTCAGCTCGACAATCTTGCCGACGTACATCACCGCCACCCGATCGCTGATGTGGCGCACCACCGACAGGTCGTGGGCGATGAACAAGTACGTCAGGTTGAACTGCTCCTGCAGGTCTTCCAGCAGGTTGATGACCTGCGCCTGAATCGACACGTCAAGCGCCGAGATTGGCTCGTCGCAGACGATGAAACTCGGCTGCACTGCCAGTGCGCGGGCGATGCCAATGCGCTGCCGCTGCCCGCCTGAGAACTCGTGCGGATAGCGATTGGCAAAGTACGGGTTCAGGCCAACGATCCTGAGCAGTTCTTGAACCCGCTCAGTCTTCTCGCGGCCTTTGGCCAGATTGTGAATCTCGAGCGGCTCGCCAATGATGCTGCCGACGGTCATACGCGGGTTCAAGCTGGCGTATGGGTCCTGGAAGATCATCTGCATCTCGCGGCGCATGCGCCGCAAGTCGCCGCCACCGAGTGTGGTCAGGTTTTTGCCGAGAAAGTTCACCGTGCCATCGGTCGGCTTGTACAGCTGCAGGATGGCACGACCCGTGGTGCTTTTGCCGCAGCCAGACTCACCGACCAGGCCGAGCGTCTCGCCGCGTTTGACGGAGAACGAGATGTCGTCGACGGCCCGCACCCAGCCCACCTGGCGCTGCAGGATGATGCCCTGGGTAATCGGGAAATACATCTTGAGATGCTCAACCCGCAAGAGGTCGCCGTCGGCCGTACCGTCCTTCGGGACCGTGATGGGACTGGCGCTCGTAGCCATTACGTTAGTTGCCTCCTAGACCTTAGACGCCCTGCGCGACAGGCTCAGCGTGTGGTTCCTTGCCGCCGGTCACGTCGACCCAACAGGCGATGCGGTGACCCGGTACGACCGGTTCGAGGCTGGGATTTTCGGGCCCACAGCGCTCGATAGCGTACGGGCACCGCGGTTGGAACGGGCAGCCTTTCGGTGCATCGACCAGGTCGGGCGGTAGACCCTCGATCGGTACGAGCTTCTCTTTGCGCGGTTCGTCGAGGCGCGGAATCGATTTCAGCAGCCCCAGCGTGTACGGGTGGCGCGGATTGTGGAAGATCTCGTCAACCGTGCCGGTCTCGACGATGTAGCCGGCATACATAACGTTGATCCGGTCGGCGATACCAGCCACCACGCCCAGATCGTGGGTGATCATGATGATCGCCATGCCGAGCTCCTGGCGCAGACGATTGATCAGATCGAGGATCTGGGCCTGAATGGTTACGTCGAGCGCGGTCGTTGGCTCATCGGCGATGAGCAGTTTCGGCTCACAGCTCAAGGCCATGGCGATCATCACGCGTTGGCGCATACCACCAGAGAACTGGTGGGGGTAATCGTCAACGCGCGAGCGAGCCGATGGGATACCGACAAGCTCGAGTAGCTCGATGGTCCGCTTGCGGGCAGTGCCACGGTCCATGCCTTTGTGCAGCTCGAGCGCTTCGCTGATCTGGCGGCCGACGGTCAGCACAGGGTTCAGCGACGTCATCGGATCCTGGAAGATCATGGCGATGTCGTTGCCGCGGACCTTGCGCATGTCGTCTTCTTTGAGCTTCAGCAGGTCGCGATCATCGAAAATGACCTTGCCTGAGACGATGCGGCCCGGCGGTTGCGGAATCAGGCGCATCAGTGACAGTGCACTGACGCTTTTGCCACAACCAGACTCACCGACGAGGCCCAAGGCTTCGCCCTCGTTCAATGTGAACGAGACGCCATTGACGGCTTTGACGACCCCATCCTGGGTAAAGAACTGGGTGCGTAGATCCTGGACGTCCAGGAGCGGACGCTTAATCGAGGTGTCCAGCGTCACGGTACTCGTTCGCTTCTCCCCTCCGGGTTAGCAGTTGCGGGGCAGTGTACATGGGTCGACTCGAGAGTGTCAGGTGACAGATTGTCCAAAATTTCCGCGCGGCCAACGCAGAATTGGTTTGCGGGCGGCAGTCACTTCGTCGAGTCGGCCGACGACCTGGAAACGCGGCGACTCGCGGACAACGTCTGGAGTCTCGGCGCATTCGTGCGCGATCTGCTGCATCACCGCTGCGAATTGCTCGAGCGTAGCGCGTGACTCGGTCTCGGTTGGCTCGATCATGATCGCTTCGTCAACGATCAAGGGGAAGTAAATCGTCGGCGGATGGATGCCGAAATCCAGCAAACGCTTGGCGATGTCGAGCGTCCGCACGCCGTACGCCGTCTTCTGCCGTCGCCCAGACAGGACGAACTCATGCATGCACGACCGGTCATAGGCCAGGTCGTAATCGTCTTTGAGCAATGCGCGGAGAAAGTTGGCATTGAGGACTGCGGTCTCACTGAGCCGGCGCAGCCCCTCGCCGCCATGCATCCGAATATAGGTGTAGCCGCGGGCGAGAATCCCGAAGTGGCCCTGAAAGCCCTTCAGTCGCCCGATGCTCTTGGGCCGGTCAAAATCCAGAGCAAATGAGCCATCGGCGCGCTGGACGACCATCGGCGCTGGCAGGAATGGCTCGAGGGCTTTCGAGACCACAACGGGCCCGGCGCCCGGTCCGCCGGACCCATGGGGCGTCGAAAACGTCTTGTGGACGTTGATGTGCAGGCAATCGAAGCCCATTTCGGCTGGTTTGACAACGCCCAGAATGGCGTTCAGATTGGCGCCGTCGCCGTAGACCAGGCCGCCGACGCGATGGACCGCAGCGGTAACCTCGCGGAGCTGCTTTTCGAACAGACCCAGCGTGTTGGGATTGGTCAGCATCAGGCCGACGACGGTGTCATCGAGCTCTGCTTCGAGTTTTCTCAAGTCGATGTCGCCGTTGCCGTCGGACGGGATGGATACGGTGACGAAGCCGGCCATAGCCGCGGTTGCCGGGTTGGTGCCATGCGCTGAGTCGGGCACCAAGACTTTTCGGCGATGCGTATCGCCGCGGTCGAGGTGGTAGGCCCGCATCATGAGCATGCCTGCTAGCTCGCCCTGGGCGCCGGCAGCGGGCTGCAGCGTGGCGGCCGCGAAGCCGGTGATGTCCGCCAGAAGCTGCTGCATCTCGAACATGATGCGTAGTGCGCCCTGGACGGTTTCGTCTGGCTGGAGCGGGTGGATATGCGCGATCCCAGGCAGCCGTGCGACGTCCTCGTTGACCCGCGGGTTGTACTTCATGGTGCACGAGCCGAGTGGGTAGAAATTCGAATCGATCGAGAAGTTGCGCTGGGCGAGATGCGTGAAATGACGGACCGTGTCGAGTTCGCCAAGCTCCGGCAGCGGCAGCTCGGTGCGCAGCAATTGACTGCTCCAGTCCTCGGCCGGCGGCACATCGAGGGCGGGCAGCTGATGGCTGGGCGCGCCGGGCCGCGACAGCTCGGAAAGGAGCGGCTCGACCTTCTGCCCTGGCGCCAGCGGCGTGGCTGGCGCGACGCGTTCGGCCGCCGTCACGCGGCTACCTCGGCCAGCGCAGCGACCAGCAAGTCGATCTCGGCGCGTGTGTTCTGCTCGGTAAAGGCCAGCAGCAACGTGTTTTCGAACCCCGCCTCGTGGTGCAGGAAGGGCACGCCGCCCAGGATCTTGCTGCCCACCAGGTGGTGCCGCATGGCTGGTCCAAGCAACGGCGTTGCTATCAGGAACTCGTTGTAGAACGGCCGCGGAGTGAGGATGCGGTAGCCGTCGAGGGCGGCAATGCGATCGGCCGCGTAGACCGCCTTGGCGTGACTCTGGCGGGCCACCTCGCGCAAGCCCGACGGGCCCATCAGCGACAGGTAGGCAGTGATGCCGATCGCCAACAGCGTCTGGCTGGTGCAGATGTTCGAGGTGGCTTTCTCGCGGCGGATGTGCTGCTCACGCGCCTGGAGCGTCAGCACGAAGCCGCGTCGCCCCTCGTGGTCGGTCGTCTGACCGGAAATTCGACCTGGCAACTGACGAACGTATTCTGGCTTGCAGGCCATCAGGCCGGCCCACGGTCCGCCGAACTGCAGGGGCAAGCCGAGCGACTGGCCTTCGGCTGTGGCGATATCGGCGCCCCAATCGCCAGGGGTTTTGAGCACGCCGAGCGAGGTCGCATCGGCGGTCGTGATGATGAGCAGAGCGCCGCGTTCGTGGACGGCGTCAGCCAGGCCGTTGAAGTCGCGCACGTGACCGAACACGTCCGGTTGTTGAACGACGACGCAGGCGGTGTGTTCGTCGACGAGGTCGAGCAGGCGCGGCTCGCTCAGCGTTTCCCCGTCGTTACGCACGTTGGCTGTAGCGACAGCGACATCGCGGGCGGCGACGTACGACTGGACCACCTGACGCCACTGCGGATGGACGCTGCCGGCCAGCACCACCCGTTCGCGACGGGTCAACCGCTGGGCCATCAACACCGCTTCCCCGACGGCCGAAGCGCCGTCATAAACCGAATCGTTGGCAACGTCGAGCCCGAGCAGGTCGCAGACGAGCGACTGGAACTCGAACGAGGCTTGCAACGTCCCCTGGCTGACCTCGGGCTGATATGGCGTGTACGCGGTATAGAACTGCGGCTGGCCCATGATGTGGCCCACAGCCGACGGAGCGTAGTGGTTGTAGGCGCCGCCGCCGATGAAACAGGGCCACTCGCGAACCGAGATGTTCTGGGCAGCGAGGCTCGCCAGGTGCTTGCTCGCTTCCATCTCAGCGAGCGCTGGCGGCAGGTGTAGATCGGGATAGCGAACGTCGGCCGGCACATCGGCGAACAACTCGTCAACGCGCTCAATACCAATCGTGCCGAGCATCGCCGCGCGATCCTCGGCTGAAAGCTGAGTGAAATCGGGCAATGGCGGCCTACTCGCCAGTCTGTTCGGAGTACTGGGCGGCGGTCAGCAAGCGCTCAACGGATGTGGAGTCTTCCGGCCGAATCTTGATCATCCAGCCAGCGCTGTACGGATCGTCGTTCACGGTCTGTGGTTGGTCGACCAGCTCGCTGTTGACTTCAACGACTTCGCCAGACACCGGCGCGTAAAGGTCGGACGCGGTTTTGACTGACTCGATCACGCCGAAGGTTTTGCCGGATTCGACGCGATCGCCGACTTTAGGCAGCTCGATATAGACGATGTCGCCGAGCTGATCCTGAGCGAACGCGGTGATGCCGACGATGTAGTGCTCGCCCTCGACCTTGATCCACTCGTGCTCGATCGTATAGCGCCGATCGGCCGGATTCTGACCCACGTCGCCTCCACTTGCGCCTGGCATGACTACATTTTGGCGCGCGGCCGTGATCGATGAGCGACAAACGGCAGCGACACCACTTCAGCAGCCGCTTGTTTGCCTCGCATCTCGACGGACAGCGCCAGTCCTTTCTGACTCAGATTTACGGGCACGTAGCCCATAGCGATATTCTGTTTCAGCGTCGGCGAGAACGTTCCGCTGGTCACCTGACCCACGGGCTCGCCATGCTCGAGGATCGGAACGCCCTGGCGCGGCACGGCGCCCGGCGCGACCCGCAGCCCGACGATTCGGCGCGTCGGCCCGGCGGCCTTGATCTGGGCCAATGCTTCACGGCCGATAAAGCTGGGCTTGTCGAGGTTGACCACCCAACCCAGGCGCGCCTCGTACGGATTGGTCGTGCGGTCGATATCGTGGCCGTACAGGGCGAAGCCAGCTTCGGTACGGAGCGTATCGCGAGCACCCAGACCGGCTGGTGACGCGCCGCCTTCTTGCAGCGCACTCCAGACGCGCTCGGCGTCGGCGGCCTCGACCATGAGCTCGAAGCCGTCTTCGCCCGTATAGCCCGTCCGAGAGACGAACGCGCGAGCACCCGCCACTGCCGCGGGTCGGCCGGCGGCAGTGGCGGTCGCGAACGCGTAGCCGGCGAGCGCTTCGAGGTCGACGGGTGTCAGTGTTGAGAGGATGGCCTGGGCGTGTGGGCCTTGTAAGCCGATGAGCGCCGTCTCGAGCGTTCGATCGACCAGGGCCACTTGCAGACCGAGGCGATCACGTTCGGCTGCGAATACCTCGATGTCCACCTCTCGATTGGAGGCATTGAAGACAA
>DASYKL010000199.1:0-12833 GCA_035995405.1 Chloroflexota bacterium | reverse complement strand
GCCGCAACCTCGGCCGCCGCGGCAGTGGCCGTGGCATGACGGGCCTGATGATGCGCGTGCCTGGGCTGGCCCAAGAGACGCCGCAAGGGGCCCTGCCGACCCTGTACGCCGCGACGAGTCCGCTCGCCCGAGGTGGCGAGTACTACGGCCCGCAAGGCTTTTTGGAGCTGACCGGTCGGCCTGGTCGGGCGCGCTTGCCGCGCCGGGTGCGCGACGAGCAGGTCGCGGCTCGGCTGTGGGATGTCTCCGAACGGCTAACTGGCGTGTCGTTCGCGACCACGTTGCCTGGCACCGCGCCGTCAGCCCAGCTACACTGACAAACCAAACGTTCGTTTGATTTTTGAACCGCTGATTTTGACCCGGGAGGTGGTCTGGCATGGCCTCCACCACACCACGTGCAGCCATCATCGCCGGCTTGCGGACGCCTTTCCTCAGGGCGGGCTCCGACTTTGCCCAGCTCGACGTCCTGGAGCTGGCTCGCTCGGTCACCGTCGAGCTTCTGCAACGCACTGCCCTCGATCCGCGACAGGTCGACCACGTCATCTATGGCAACGTCGTGCGGCCGGTGCAATACACCAATCTCGCTCGGGAGCTTGTCCTGGCGGCAGGTCTGCCCAGACAGACGCCCGCCGATACGGTCACGCTCGCTTGCGCCTCGGCCATCCAGGCCATCACCGACGCCACCAATCTGATCGAACGCGGCTATGCCGATGTGGTCATTGCCGGCGGCGTCGAGATGCTCTCGAACGTGCCGCTCTCGCTCAGCCCGCCGCTGGCGCGAGCATTGGTTGGCGCGAGTCAGGCGAAGTCACTTAGCGGTCGCCTCAACAGCTTGCGTGGGCTGGCGCTGGCCGATCTGCCACCCGTCGCGCCAGGCATCAGCGAGACGTCAACGGGCCTGAGCATGGGTCAGTCCGCCGAGTTGATGGCCAAAGTGAATGGCATCAGCCGCGCCGACCAGGACGCCTGGGCGTTGGCCTCACACCGCAAAGCCGCCGCGGCGTGGGCTGACGGTCGCCTGGCCGAAGAAGTCGCGCCGGTGTATGTCCTCAACAATGGCGGCCGCGCTGTTACGCGCGACAACCACGTGCGGCCGGACACCAGCCTCGACAAGCTGGCCAAGCTGCGGCCAGCGTTCGATCGCCAGTACGGCACGGTCACGGCTGGCAATGCCAGCCCGCTGACCGATGGCGCGGCCAGCCTGCTGCTCATGTCCGTTGACAAGGCGACGTCGCTCGGCTTCGCACCGCAAGCCGTGGTCAAATCGTATGCCTATGCGGCGGTCGATCCCGTCGGCCAGCTGCTGCTGGGACCGGCCTGGGCCATACCGAAGGCGCTCGATCGAGCGGGACTGCAGCTGGGCGACATCGACCTGGTTGAGATGCATGAAGCGTTCGCCGCTCAGGTGCTGTCGACGTTGCAAAAGCTGGAATCGCAGACGTTTGCCGAGACAGAGCTGGGGCGCTCCAGCGCTGTCGGACGGCTGGACCCGGAGAAGATGAATTTGCGCGGCGGGTCGATCGCGCTGGGCCATCCTTTTGGGGCGACCGGTGCGCGATGTGTCATGACGCTGGCCAATGAGATGGAGCGGCAGTCCGCGTCGCTGGGCCTGGTCTCGGTGTGCGCGGCGGGCGGTATCGGTGCCGCGGTCGTCCTGGAGCGTTTGTGACGGCTGTCGCGGCTGCCATCCGCGCTGGCGTCACCTTCGAGGAGCCTGGGGGTGACGGCATCGGTCGGCTCGTCATCGATCGTCCC
This sequence comes from Chloroflexota bacterium, assembly GCA_035995405.1. Lineage (GTDB taxonomy): Bacteria > Chloroflexota > UBA6077 > UBA6077 > CF-72 > CF-72. The sequence continues at coordinate 11,078 of DASYKL010000199.1, read as the reverse complement.
GATGATCCGGTCAACGCGCTCAACGCGGCCTTGATCGAAGACCTGGCGACGGCGATCCGTGCTGCGCGGGCTTGGGCGGGGCTGCGCGGACTGATTGTGGCCAGTGCCAAGGCTGACCAGTGGGTGGCTGGGGCGGACCTGAAGCTGGTTACCCAGGCCGACGAGGCGGGGCAGCTGGAGCAAGCGAGCCGTCGGTTGCAGGCAGTGTGCGACGAGCTGGCTTGGTTGCCGTTCACGACCGTCGCGGCGATCAATGGCGCGGCTCTGGGCGGCGGGCTCGAGCTGGCGCTGGCGTGCGACTACCGCGTCGCGGGCGACACACCGAAGATCAGCCTGGGGCAGCCGGAGGTCAACCTGGGGTTAGTACCGGCGGGTGGTGGCACACAGCGGCTGCCACGCTTGATTGGCTTGCAGCGGGGGATGGAGCTGATTTTGAGCGGGCGACGGTTGAGTGCTCGACGGGCGCGCCGCGCTGGCGTGCTGGATGAAGTGGTACATCCGACGGTGCTGGATCAGGCAGCGCGGGCGTGGGTGGGGAAGGGCAAGCGGCCGCTCGACCGTCCGCTGTCGATGGGTTTGACTGTGGCGGCGGCGGTGGACCTGGCGGAGCAGACACCGCTTGGACGACAGCTCATGTATCGCGCGGCACGCCAGGCCGTGCTGAAGCGGACGGGCGGCCGGTATCCCGCGCCGCTCCGGGCGCTCGAAGCGATCGAAGCGGGGTTCGAACATGGGCTGGCGCGGGGGCTTGAGGCTGAGGCGCGAGCTTTTGGCGAGCTCGGGGTGAGCGAGACGGCGAAGAACCTGATCTGGCTGTTCCTGGCAACACAGCGCCAGAACCGGCTTGTCTCGGCAGCATCTGCCGCTGCGAGGGTGGAGCGGCTGGGCGTTGTCGGGGCTGGCTTCATGGGCGCGGCTATTGCTGAGGTCGGGGCCGTCGCGGGGCTTGGTGTGCGCGTGCGGGACGTGACCCCTGAGGCGGTCGCCAAAGGCCTGAGCCGCATTCGGGCGATGGTCGATGCTGGCGTGCGGCGGCGGCGATTCGAGCCGCGTGAGGGGCAGGCTCTGTTGCAGCGTGTCTCGGGCGCCACCGACTACTCGGGTTTTCGAACAGCCGACCTGGTTATCGAAGCGGTATTCGAGGAGCTGGCCGTCAAGCAGAACGTCATCGCCGAGTTGGAAGGGGTGGTGGCCGCCGAGACGGTGATCGCCTCGAACACTTCGGCGTTGCCGATCAGCGCAGTCGCCGCCAATGCCCTACACCCCGAGCGTGTTGTCGGCATGCACTTCTTCTCCCCCGCTGAACGCATGCCGTTACTCGAAATAATCCGCCCGGCGGCTGCTGCGGAGTGGGCCGTTGCCAAAGCCATCGACGTCGGTAGCCGCATGGGCAAGACGGTCATCGTTGTTGGCGACGCGCCGGGCTTTTACACCTCGCGCGTGCTTGGCGTGATGCTCAACGAGGCAGCCGTGCTGCTTTCCGAAGGTGTCAGTATCGATGCCATCGATGCGGCCATGACCGCGTTTGGCTTTCCCGTCGGCCCATTCGTGCTCTACGACGAAGTCGGTCTGGCCGTCGCGCTGCACGCCGGCGAGACGGTGACGCGCGCGTTTGGCGATCGGCTGCCGGCCGCCACGATCGTGCCGCGACTGGTCGAGGCAGGGCACACGGGACGCCAGGCCGGGGCTGGGTTTTATCTCTGGCCCAAATCAGAGTCTTCTGTGTCACGCCAGCTGCGGCGGTTGCTGCCACGACCAAAGCGTGTGGCGAACCCTGCGATTGCTCAGCTCCTAGCGACACAACAATCGGCAGTCACGCCATCGACGACCGAGATTCAGGATCGCCTGGCGTTGCTGTTTGTCAACGAGGCGACCCGGTGTCTGGAAGAGGACGTCGTACGCTCGCCGACGGATGGTGACCTGGGCGCCGTCCTGGGGCTGGGTTTCCCGCCCTTTCTCGGCGGGCCCTTCCACTATGCCGATTCGCTCGGCCTGGCGGCACTCGAGCACAGGCTGCGGGCACTGGCCAGCACACATGGTCGTCGTTATGAGCCAGCAGCGCTGCTGGTCGATCGCGCCCGCGAGGGTCGCACGTTTTTCGAGGAGTAACCCCGCATGCGGGCCGAAAACTATATCAGCGCCAACGCCGATCTGTCGTTCTATTACCAGCAGGTCATCGATTGGGAGCGACTGGTGCCGCTTTTTGCGGATGCCGCTGATGCCGGTCGGCCGGCCGAAACCGCCGCCAGCTGGCGCGAGGCGTTGAGCGTCGCGGGTGATTTCGTCGGTCGCCAGGTATCTGCGCGGGCAATGGAAGTCGATCGTCTCGGCACGCCGCACAAAGGCGACATCAAAGTCTCGCCGCCGATGGCCGAGAATTTGCGTGGCCTGGCTGAGCTAGGGCTGATCGGATTGGGCATTCCGCGGCAGTACGGCGGCGAGGGGATGCCGTTCAGCGTCCAGGCGGCTGTGTTCGAGATGCTCGCCCGAGCTGACGCGTCGACCATGGTCCAGTACGCCTTTTACACGAGCCCGGCGGCGATGATTCTGCGGTTCGGGTCCGATACCCAGAAGCAGCGCTGGGTCCCAAGGCTGGCGCGCGGTGAAGTGATCGGCTGGGTGGCCATGACGGAGCCGGAGGCGGGTTCGGACGTCGGCAACATCAGCACCCGAGCGACCCGCCAGGCTGACGGTAGCTGGCGCATCAGCGGCCGCAAGCAGTTCATCTCGAGCGGCAATGGTGACGTTGGCGTCTTGCTGGCTCGCGCTGTGCCCGGCTCGCACGGTCTCGATGGCCTGGCGCTATTCGTCGTGCCGCGCTGCGTGCCCGACGACGACGCTGGGGAACGGCAGAATTACTCAATCGAGCGCGCCGAAGACAAGGTCTGCATCACCGGCTCGCCGACGTGCGCGTTGTCCTTTGAGGATAGCCAGGCCGAAATCATGGGTTCGCCGGGCGATGGTTGGCGGCAAATCACGACGTTCATGAACGAAGCGCGCATTGCTGTCGGGATCCAAGCGTGCGGCGTGGCTCAGGCGTCGTTGACGGCGGCCCAGGACTATGCCGCGCGGCGCGTGCAGATGAACAAACCCATCCGTGAACACCCCCTGGTGGCCGAGATGCTGCTCGATATGGAGACGACAGTCGCCGGCTTGCGGGCGCTGTGGATGGAGGCGGCCGTGGCGTACGACCTGGTCCAGGGACTCGAGCGGCGGCTACACGACCTGTCAGAAGTGGATCCCGAGCGGCCGACCGTTGAAGCGCGCAAACGACGCCTGGAACGGTATCTCCGCGAGTTGACTCCGCTGGTCAAGTATTTCGGATCGGAAGAAGCGATCCGCATCGCACGTACGGGGATGCAGGTGTTCGGTGGGTACGGCGTGGTCAAGGACTATGAGGTCGAGCGATTTCTACGCGACAGCTTGATCTTGCCTATTTACGAAGGGACCAGTCAGATCCAGGCATTGATGGCGACAAAAGATCTTCTCAAGGCGGTCATGCGTAGTCCCCGAGCGTTGCTCATTCCTGGCGGACATAGTCCCTGGCTGGCTCGAGCGCGGATGGATCGTCGGTTGGTCCCTCTGTATCGCGGCGCGCTGCGCAACTTTGGCGCGGCGCTGGGCTGGCTGATGCTCGACCTGGGTCGGCGATTAGGGCCCGCGCGTCTGGCGGACCTGCTCAGGGGGCAGGCGGAACTGTCGGAGGACGATCTGAGTTACGTCCTGCTATCGGCAGAGCGGCTGACGCAAATGCTGGCGGTGCTGCACGCGGGTCGCTTGCTGGCGCAACAAGCGCAGCGCTGGCCGGAGCGGACAGCAGTCGCCGAACGCTTCCTCAAACGGGCCAGCGACGTGTGCGCGCTGAATGCACGGCGCATCATGCGGCGCGATCGCGACGCCTTGCGGGCGATTGAAGAGTGGCGCGCCGAAACGGCGTAAGCGAGCCGCCTCGGGAGAGGGCGGAGGAGGTCTACGGGGCGGCGCTGCGCTTGTTCCGCCAAAAGGGATATCACGCGACGTCGATGCAGGACATTGCCGAGGCGGTCGGGTTGTACAAGGGCAGCCTGTACCACTACATCGGCGGTAAAGAGGACCTTCTGGCGCAGGTCTTCGCGCGTGGAATGGGCACGCTGTTGGACGATGTCGAGGCAATTGCCGGGGACACATCGCTTGCGCCGAGCACGCAGCTGCGCCTGATCGTGAAGGCGCACGTGGGGGCGGTTGCCGCCAATCTGGATGCGTTGACGGTGTACCTGCACGAATTTCGGGCGTTGGCTGGGGATTCGCTCGCGACGGTGCGGGCGCAGCACGAGCGTTACACGCGGCTGGTGTCAGCGATCGTATCCCGCGGGGTGGCGTGTGGTGAGCTGCGGGCGCCCGATGTGGGTATCGCGACGTTGGGCGTGATCGGGATGTGTAACTGGATCTGCCAGTGGTATCGACCTGATGGGCGGCTCGGGCCGGCGGAGATTGCCAGTCATTTCGCCGACCTGGTGCTGGATGGGCTACAGGCGGACGGCGTTACTTCTTCGCCCCGAAGACTAGCTCAGCGAGGGTCTCACCAAAGGCTCGAATGAGTGCCGCGGAGTAATTTTCGCTCAGCTCCAGGAGCATTCCTTCGAGGAAGCTGTTCTTTGGTGCGCGAGCGGCAACCCGATCGAAGAAGCGGTTGACGTAAGGCGTGACGAGGAGCGAGATGGCCCAGATCAACGCGAAACGGATCAGGCCCTTCACCATAGTGAGGGAGATTCTATCGGAGCTGGGGCCGTGGGGAGCGCTTCGACCGCGGCGTCCAGGCGCTTCAGACGATCGGTGTGAGGTGCGATATTGCCGTAGCGCTCGTCTTCGTATGTCGTGGTCAGCAGGTCGACGGCGGACGCGACAGCGGGGGCGTGGGCTTTCAGGCGGGTGCGCAATTGGCCCGTCGTTTCCGCGGCGCGACGGGTGAGGCCTTGTTCGCGGGCCCATTCGAGGAGTCGTCGGTAGGCGGTCCACGCGTCAGCGGCTTCGGCATCGGCTGGTGCACCGCGCGTTGCGCGGTGGGTGATCGGACGTCGTTTCGAGAAGCGCAGACGGAGCAACTGGCCCAGCCAGGCCCACAGGGCGCGTGCGTCACCACTGGCGGTGCCCGCGCGGTCAGCCTGCGACGTTGGCGGAGCGTCGATTTCAGGAGCGACCGTGGGCTGCAGCCAGTTGCTGAGCATCAGCCGCACCACCAGCAGCGCCGCCGCGCCGGCCAGCAGCAACAAGGCGACGACGATGACCGTGCCTATCCAGGCGTTGCGCTCCTGGAGCTCTGCCAGTGCCGCGGGATTGGGAGCGAAGTCGGGCAATGGTGGCCGTAGCAGCTGCGGCGGGGCGTCCGGGGCGCCGTGCGGCAACAGCGACAGCAACCATGACAGCAGCAGCCCGATGGGCGACAGCACAAATCCGATGACCCTGAGCAGCGTGTTGCCGATCGCGCCGAGCAGCTCTGGCTGGAGCACGCTGACCAGTACGACGGCGATGGTGATCGGCAACGCGACGGTTGCTGTGGCGAGCCACCGTGCGCTGGCCTGGGCGGCATCCTGGCGCGCAAACGTCGTGGTTACGAGTCCGCCGACGGCGAACAGGCTGACAGCCAATCCGAGCAGCAGCTGATCGGCCAGGACGAACGGTCGCACCAGTGCCAGGACGCCGAGCATAGCGCCGGCCAGGAGGCTGAACTCCGTTCTGATTTCAGCGGGTGTCAGTTCGCTGGCGCTGAGCGCGCCGCCACGCCACCACAAGCCAACGCCGATCGCGGCCGCGACGACGTTGTGACCCAGCCAGGTCAGCACGCCGGCGACTCCGGCGTCCGGTGGGATGGAGACGAGCGCGCGGGCCAAGATGGCCGCGGCGATACCACCCAGCAGCCGCCAGCTGGGGTCCCGCAGGTCGGCGATGTGGCGGGCGGCGAAGAAGCCTGCCGGCAGCAGCGCCAGAATGAGCAGGGGCCCAAGCAGGCCCTGTAAGCGGTCGCCCTGGGTCGGCAGTGAAATGATTGGTAACGCCAGGCCGGCTTCCATGGCGACGAGTGCCCACAACGTGCGCAGCTGTACGGTGCGGGTATTCACGCGCGGCCCTCGAGGACGGCGGTCACGTCGCAGCCGGGGGTCAGCACAAGCGCCTGAGCGGCTGTGGGTCGCGCATCGACCGCGCGCGCGAGCAGCAGTTGGGTGCTGAGGCCCGCGGCGGTGAAGCGTTGGAGCGTCTGCTCGAAGCCGTCGACGGCGTCCGATGTGGCCAGGATCACACTGTTGCCGCGCCGCACATGGTCGAAGGCCCACGGCACCAGCGACGGGCCAGCCCGCGGCTGGAGGCGGGCCAGCCCTTCCAGCACCTGTTGCAGCTGCGCGACGCTGGCGCCAGGTGGGATCAGCAGCGGCGGATCGGTGTTGGCCAGCAGCGCCAGGGGGGAGCCCTGGTTCTGCAGCAGGACAGCGATTGACGCCAGCGCGGACAGCGTCAGCTCGAGCAGCTCGAGGCGATACGCGCCGAACGTGAACCCGCGCACGTCGAGCACGAGGCTGGCGTGCAAGCTGGTGGCGGGCTCGAGGACGCGCACCTGCAGGCTGCCCCGCCGGGCGCTGGTCGGCCAATGAATCATGCGTCGTGCGTCATCAGGTTGGTAATCGCGGACCGTCGCGGTGCGCGTTGGGTCGGCGACCGGGCTGCGCGGACTCGCGATGTCGAGTGCTGGATGGCGTAGCGGCAGGGCTAATCGACGCAGCGGCACGATACGTGGGTAGACCAGCAGCTCGGCCGCATCATCACTGGAGCGTTCGCGTTCGACGAATCCGAATGGGTCTCCCGTACGCAAGCAGACTTCGCCGAGACGGAAGACGCCGCGTGTCCGGCAGTTGAGCTGTCGCCGCCAACGCAAGCGCTGATACGGCCAGAGTCCGACGCCGCGGTTGACCCAGACGCGTTCTGGATCGACGTACGAGCGCTCGTTCGGGCCGACGGGCCCGAGAGCCGCCGGCAGCCGTTCCCAGATTTCGAGCCATGGCAACAACAGTGGGCCGGGGTTAGCGAGGGTCGATTCGAGCTGTACCTGGTCGCCGCAAAAGGCGCGGCTGGTGGACGTGCGGCGGGTATAGGTCAATCGGACGAAGGCCAGTTTGGCCCAGGCGTGCGCGGCGAGTCCGACCAGCAGCAAGGCGGCGGCCAGGAAGGTGATGTCCGCGGCGCGGAGCGCGGCGGCGACGATCATGACGAAGGTCGCCAGAGCCAGACCCTGACGGTCGAACAGCCACGGTGGGGTGGATGTCGCCCGTGCTTCGGGCGAATCCATCATCGCCGCACCGGTTCCACAGGGACGGGGATCTTGTCCAGAATCGAATCGATGATGGCCGCGGCGTCGCGACCTCTGAGACGCGCCTCGAGCGAGGCGATCAGACGGTGGGCGAGGACCGGCCGCGCCAGCAGTTTGACGTCGTCGGGGAGGACGAAGTCGCGCCCGTGCATGGCTGCCCAAGCCTGCGTAGCGCGATGCAGGGCCAGGGTGGCGCGCGGGCTGGCGCCGAGCCGCACGTCGGGATCGTCGCGCGTGGCGCGCGTGACCTGGACCAGGTAGTGGCGGACGTCATCCTGGACGCGGACGCGGCTCGCTTCGGCGGTTGCGGCCAGGACGTCTTCGGCACTCACGACGGGCTGCAGAGGCTCGGCCAGGGCAGCTGTGCCTCGGACGACCAGCGCTTCCTCGTCGACTTCGCTGGGGTAGCCGACGCTCAGGCGCATCAAGAAGCGGTCGAGCTGCGCTTCTGGCAAGGGAAAGGTTCCTTCGAGCTCGACTGGATTCTGGGTGGCCAAGACGACGAAGGGTCTGGGCAATGGTCGGGTGACACCGTCTGCGCTGACCTGTGCTTCCTGCATCGCTTCGAGGACGGCCGACTGGGTGCGGGGTGTGGCGCGGTTGATCTCGTCAGCGAGCAGGATGTTGGCGAAGATGGGACCAGGCCGAAAGACGAAGTCGCCGCTGCGCTGGTCGAAGACGGAGACGCCGGTCACATCGGAGGGGAGGAGGTCGGGGGTGCACTGCAAGCGGCGGAAGGTGCCACCAATGGAGCTGGCCAATGCCCGGGCGAGGGTCGTCTTGCCGATGCCGGGCACGTCTTCGACGAGGAGGTGGCCTTCACACAGCAGCGCGGCTACGGCTAGCTTAACGATCGCCGCTTTGCCAACAAGGGCCTGTTCCACGTTGCGGCACAGCCGCTCGCCGACCGACTGGACTACCGCGACGGCCATCAGGCTCGATGGTATGACGCGCGGCATACGCCCCCACGCTTGTTAGTACGTTCCGCCACCGGATATCAGACCTGCCGCCATTGGCATGGCCATGTTGCCGACCGATCATTGGGCATGTTCTTCGAGGCCCGATGTCCGCAGTGTCGATTCGTCACGCAACAACTCGGGCAACCGACACCCTGTTTGCTCCACGTCTCCATCTCGCCGGAGGCCGACCTCGAAGCCGACCCTGCCGACGAGATCGAGGAGATCGACCAGCCCGTCGCCGCGCTGGACTACGACGAGCCCTACGCCTTTGGTGAGCTGCGCATCACCGTCGATCGGCCAGGCCCATTCACCCTTCGCGAGTACGTGCGGTTGCAGCTGCTGCGCAGCCGCGTCCAGGCCCGCCCTTCGGCGCTCGATGCCCCAGCGGCAGGTGCTCAAGCTCCGACGCTTCTGCGCCGATGATTGACTCGCCCAAGATGCCGACCGGTGAACTTCAATTCGACCTCTCGCCAGATGACCAGGCCCTCTTTCTCGCCGAAGTAGACGAGCTGATCCAGCGGGTCGAGGAGTCGCTGGTTGATCTCGAGCGTGCGCCCGACGACAAAGCGCTACTGAACGAGATCTTCCGCGCCGCGCACACGATCAAGGGATCGTCGGCAACGATCGGCCACACTCGTATGGCGGCGCTCACGCACGCCATGGAGACACGCCTCGACGACCTGCGCAAAGGCACAGCGTCGGTCACCCCGCAACTCATCGAGGCGCTGCTCAAAGCTCTCGACGTATTGAAGCTGCTGCGCGACGAGGTCGAGACCCGCGTGCCGGCCAGTGTGGACGTTGATGCTGCCGCCGCCGCCGTCGAACGGCGGTCGACGAAACGCGCCGATGCCGCGGCCCGGGCGCGATCATCCAAGCGCAGCGTCAAAGTGGCGAAACCCAGTAACCCCGACGCTACCCATCGATTCACCATTGGCCTGGAAGACGGCCCATGGGTCGCGGTTCGCGCGCTGCAGGCCCTCCTGGCCCTGGGTGACCACGGTACGGTGCTGTTCAGCGAGCCATCGCAAGCTGAGATCGAGCGCGAGGATGCGCAGCTTGGCAAGAGCCTGCTGGTCCTGGTGAAGTCAGACGCGTCCGAGCAGACGTTGCGCGACGCTCTGAAAGCGGTCCCCGAGCTGGGTGCGATCGTTGGCGAAACGCTCGGCGATGCCGATTCCGCGGCGAGTGATGAGGCGATCCCGACCGAGGCCGCGCTGCCCGAGCCTGTGCTGCACGATGCAGTCAATACACCAACGGCGGCAGGTGCCGCCACACAGCGACCGAACGCCGCTGCCAAGACGATCCGCATTGACGTTGCCCGCCTGGACGCTCTGCTGAACCTCGTTGGCGAGCTGGTCATCGACCGCACCCGACTCGTGCAGCTCGGGAGCGCCCTGGCCGACCAGTACGGCGACGATCGCACTCTGTCAGATCTGCAGCAGACCTCCCTGCACATCGGCCGCATCACCGACGAGCTGCAGGAGCAGGTGATGAAGAGTCGCATGTTGCCGGTCGAGAGTGTCTTCAACCGCTTGCCTCGGGTCGTCCGCGACGTCGCTGCCAAGCAGGGCAAGCAGATCGACTTCATTATGGAAGGCAAAGACACGGAGCTGGACCGCTCGGTGATCGAAGAGATCGGCGATCCGCTGCTGCACCTGATCCGCAATGGCGTCGATCACGGCATTGAAACCCCCGACAAGCGCCTGGCGGCTGGTAAGCCGGCGAGCGGCACGTTGCGCTTGACTGCTCGACACGCGGATAGCTTCATTCTCATTTCGCTCGAGGATGATGGCGATGGCGTCAATATCGAAGCCGTCAAACGCAAGGCCGTCGAGAAGGGCGTCATCACCCAGGAGCAGGCCGACCGCATGTCCGACGACGAGGCGGTGCAGCTGATCTTTGCGCCAGGGCTGAGCACGGCGCAGGCCTTGAGCGATGTCTCGGGCCGCGGCGTCGGTATGGATGTGGTGCGGGCCAATGTCGAAAAGATCAACGGCTCGGTCGATGTCCAAACACGGCGGGGCCAGGGCACGACGTTCACGATTCGGTTGCCGCTCACGCTGGCGATCGTCCAGGCGTTGCTGGTTCGGGTCGCTGGTGGCACCTATGCGCTGCCTATCCATGCGGTCACTGAGACGCTACGGGTCGAGCCGCACCAGATCCACCGGGTGAATCACCGCGAGGCAATTCAGCTGCGCGAGACGGTGTTGCCGCTGGTTTCGGTGCGCCACATCTTTGGCGTCGGGCCTGACGAAGCGGCCGCCGAGACAGGCGATGGCAGCCGCCTGGTAGTCGCGGTCCACACAACCAATTCCCGCCAGGTCGGGCTGATTGTCGATGGCCTCGTTGGCGAGCAAGAGATCGTGATCAAACCGCTAGGTGCGCTCGTCGGCGATGTAGCTGGTGTGTCGGGTGCGGCAATCCTCGGTGACGGCAGCGTCGCCTTGATAGTCGATGTGGCAGCGCTCATCGGCCAGGCAATTCGCGACAACACGACTGTCGCGCCGCTGTTGGTCGACCTGCAGGAGCGTCATGCCGCCTGAACTGGTCGCCCGGCCAACGTCACTGACGGGTTTGCAGTCGCCCGGTGTCGTCGTTGGGCTCGGTGAAGCGCACGCTGTCAGAGCCGATCGAGTCGCGTCCGCACAGGATGTGCTGGTCGCTTATGGCCTCGGGTCGTGCATCGCGCTGTGCCTCTGGGATGCCGAAGCCCGCGTCGCGGGAATGGCCCACGTCGTCCTACCAGGTGGCGACGAAGACGGCGATCCGAACGCGCGTTTTGC
>DASYKL010000198.1:0-19489 GCA_035995405.1 Chloroflexota bacterium | reverse complement strand
CTGCAGACCAGCTTCTCGGTGCAGATGACGTTTCTGTTCGGTGCCGAAAATGAGCCGGCGCGTACGCCGCGGACCGTGGGCATGGTCGAGCTGCTGAGACGCTACAACGAGCACCAGCTAAACGTGCTGCAGCGGCGCAGCGAGTACGACCTGGCTCGAGCGCGCGAACGGCTCCACCTGGTCGAAGGCTTGATCGTCGGCGCAGTCCACGCCGACGAGATCGTCAAGATCTTCCAGGCGGCCAAGGATCGCCACGTCGCTCGGGCCGAGCTGATCACCCGCTTCAAGCTCAGCGAGCTGCAGGCGCAAAAAATCAGCGAAATGACCCTGGCCCAAGTCACACGCCTGGACCTGAGCGATTATCGAACGGAAAAGAAGCAGCTGCAGCAGACCATTTCGTATCTCGAAGACCTCCTGGCCCACGAGGACAAACAGCTCGCAACAGTCAAAGAAGAGATGCAGTTAATCGCCACCGAGTTTGGCGACGATCGACGAACAGTCGTGCTGACTGACGCAAATGCCGCGGCGCCGGTCGCCGAGGTCAAGAGCGCTATCGAAAGCAAGAACGTGCTGGTCGGGCTGACCGCCGACGGCGGCCTGAAGGCGATGCCGCACAACACGTATGGCGGAAAAACCAATGCTGGCACGGTGCGCGGCGACGAGCGACTGCTCGCAGTCCAGCGAGCGCAAACGACCGACTATTTACTCTGTCAGCTGTCCAGCGGCCGGGTAGCGACTGTGCGTGTCGCGAAGCTGCCCGAGACGACGCGCGCGACGCGAGCCGAGCTGGCCAGGAGCTTCCTGAGTCTCGAGCCCGGCGAGCGCATCGTCGCCATTGTGCCGGTGAACGCGTTTTCCGAAGAAATGTTCCTTGTCGTATTCACCCGCGAAGGCCGGGTCAAGAAGACGGCGCTGTCCGAATACATCAAGGTCGATGAGAAAGGCGCGCCAGACCTGAAGCTGTTGGGCAAAGACACGGTGGCCAGGGCCTTGTTGTCCCTTGGTTGGGGCGACTACATCGTGACGACGTCCGACGGCAAAGCCTTGCGTTTCTCGGATTCCGACCTGCGGCCGACCGGCCGCGTCGGTCAGGGTGTGGCAGCCATCTCGCTGTCAGGTTCTGCCGGCGTGGTTGGCGCGGATTCCGTCGGCGAAGAGGACGAACGAACGATGTGGGTCGCGGCTTCGAATGGCTTCATCAAGCGCAGCGCTCTGGCTGATTACCCACGGAAGGGCCGAGCCACCGGCGGCGTAGCTACGATGCAGCTGCTGCCCAAGTCGGCCCTGATTGGTGTAGCCGTCATCGGCGCTGGTGAAGACGTGCTCCTGGTGACAGACAGCGGCCGCACCGCGCGGGTGACCGCCGACGACCTGCCGCTCGTGGCGCGTGATCGTAAAGGCGCGGCCGGGATCAAGCTCGACGATGCGGACAAGGTCATCCGCATGGTGGTTCTGCCGTCATAGCGTCACGCCTGGCACCGGGTTTGCACCACGTCGTCACCATGCTCGAGGTCGCACGGCCTGAAACACGGGCCAGGGCGCGGCCACACGCCACTCGCTTCACATGGGGCGTCGTGGATGTCATCCTCGGGGTGCTGATGCTCCCCTTTGGCATCTGGATGTTCCTGATCGAGAAGGTCGTGGCCGGAATCGCCGCGGTCGCCGATCGCTAGCTGCTCAGGGTACGAGCGGCGAGTCACCTACTCCAGAAAGTGGGCGGCTGAGCCATGCCCCGAAATCGGACGGGTCCAGCGCGCTGGCCGACACCGGCAACGTCACGGTGGCGAGGAGGCGCGCCGCACAAGCTTTCCGTTCCGCGGGCCACGTCTGTCCGCGGCTGAGGTAAGCGCGGGCCAGGAGTGCGCAGGCCAGCGCATCACGCGGGCTGCCGATCAGCTCGGCTCGCGCTCGCGGGAGCAGGTCAGCGCGGTCGTCGCGCGCGTGCTCGGGGACGAGGCGGCCAGGGCGCTCATGACTACAGCTCGACGTCGCTCAGCTCGATCTGACGGGTGCCAAAGCGGATCAGGAGGTCGTAATGGCCGCGCTCGAGGTTGGCCAGGGCGAACTCTCCGCTGGGCTCCAGGTTTGACCGCATCATCGGCTGGCGCTGTGTCTCGGCCGGCCTGTGCGTTTGCTGATGGTCGAGGGCCAAAACCTCGACGCTGCCTGCGCCGATGGTCTCACCGATCAGAGACAGCGCCTGGCCGCGGACGGTCATCGTGCGGCCGTCCTGGTCAGGTCGGACGAGCAGGTCGATGTCCACGTCTCCGCCCCGGTAGAGCAACTGCCACGATCCGGCCATGACGGTTTGAAACGTCCCGGCGGAACGAACCCCAACGGGGGCCAGGCCTGGTTGACGGGAATCGAAAATCAGCTTTGCTGTCGCGCGTTCGAGAAGCGAGTGCCTGGGCTCGTTCCGAGCGCGATACAGATGCTGCCCGCGCTGGCGAACCCAATCGGGTGGATCAACGAGAGTCCCCGCGGAGCGAATGGCGCTGAGCCACGGATCTGGTTGGTCAGGTTTGGTCACCACTACAAGAGGATTGGCTTAGCCGGGTTCGTACGTATCTGCTATTCGTACGTACGTAAGGTACTGATCGGTGGGAGCCTGCGAGCCGCGTACGGCGTCTCAGGGGCTGAAGCCTTGGGCCACGAGGTGGTCGCGGAGCTGCGTCAGGCAGCGAGCCCTTGTGGGGCCCAGGCTGTTGATCGAGATGCCGAGCTGTTCCGCAAGGTGGTGGTAGGACTGCGGCTCGCTGGTATCGGAGAAGAGGGCTTCGATCAGGCGCCGACATCCTGGCGAGAGCTCGGCTATCGCGCTGCGAACTACGAGCGCCCGTTCGAGAGCCAGCACCTCCTCCTCCGGCAGCAGCTCGGAGTCGGCGACGTCGGCGGCGCCACTGGCGGCGGAGTCTTGTTCCGAGCGCGCTCGTTCGCGTTGTCGCTGGCGAACCACTGCAAGTGACTGTCGACTCGTCGTGGTGATCAGCCACGCGGCGAGTCCACGCGGCTCGCGGACCGTCCCCAGTTTGTCGAGCAACGTCATGCAAACCGCCTGAAAGACGTCGGCGGCGTCGGCTTCCGCCAGCCCGTACCTGAGCGGTATCGAATAGATGAGCGCGGCGTAGCGATCGATGAGCGCATCCCAGGCCGCCGCGTCACCTTTGAGGCAGGCTGCGACAAGGTCTTCGTCGGCGGAGGTGGAGCGCACGGGCGGGTAAGGGAGCAGCTTAGATGCCGCGGCCTTGCTTCGCGTGCGCATCGCTCGACGGACGGACGACGATCTCGCGCACAGGCGTCCCCACGGTCCTGGCCAGGACGATGGTTTCCTGCGTGCCGCCGCCTGGCGTGCCAGTCCACACGGCGACGAGAAGGTCGTCGGCGGTGGCGAGGCGGCGATTGCGCTCGGCGAACGCCTGGTCTCGTGCACCACCGACGATGGTCACCGTCTCAGCACTGGCCAGCAGATCCTCAAGTACGGTGCGGTCCGCGGCGGTCCATCGCTCATCAGCGAAGACGTGTGCAGGGAGGGGGAGGATAACGGTGAACGGGATGCCGAGAGCCCGGGCGGCGAGGGCCGCCCAGGTATCAACGCCGCGTTGACCGCCGACCAGGAAGTGACTCGCGTTGTCGTTGGCAACGAGGAGGCGAGCAGTGGACTCCACGGTGGCCTGGGCCGAAGTCGGATCGGCAAAGACGTCGGGGCGGTGCCCGGTCCAGGCGACGGTCAGCGGTCTTGACATGTAGCTCTACCGGAATGGAGGCATGGTGCGTTACGCTAGCGGGCGGCACACCCTCTGCAAATTACAAAGGGGCCCCCCCTGGTGCCGAGTCCGTACACGCCACCGCACACTCGACGATCGCAAGCTGTTCGATCTCCGCGGAGCCGTGCGCGGCACCGCCGGGTTGGATGGTGGGTTATACCGTTGCTGGGGCTCGTCCCGGTTGTGGCTGCGGCGGTTGTCGCTAGTGAGGCTGGATTGCTTGGCGGCGGCCGGCAGGGTGGTTCGCCGCCTGTGGCGTCGGGTGGCAGCGCGACGGCGACAAGCGTCGCGTCCGTGAGCGGCCAGGCTGCGGCGGGACCGACGGTGGTCAGTGCGGGCCCGACAGCCGCCGCGGCGACAGCAGCGACGACTGGCACGGCGGCGACAAGCGGCCAGGCGCCAGGCGTCAGCGGCCCAGCCGGCACGCCACTCGCTGGCGGCGGCACATCACTCGGCGGCGGCACGGCAGTCGGTGGCGGCGGCACAACGCTCGGCGGTGGGGCGACAATCAGTGGCGCTGGCGCGGCCGTGACTTCCGGCGGAACGTTGACGCCAGGTGGCTCGGCGACGACGGGCGCGGCGGTGACCTCCGGCGGACCGTTCAGGGCCTATCGCGTCCAGCCTGGCGATACGGTTCGCTTTGTCGCCGACATGTATGGCGTCTCAGCCGCCTCCATCGCTCAAGCGAGCGGGCTATCCAACGCCGATCAGCTTCGCGTTGGGCAGGTCTTGACTGTTCCCAGCCAGCCTGGCTGGCTCTACCGGGTCCAACCAGGTGAAACACTCGATCAGATCGCCGCCCGCACGGGTGTCGCGACCCAGGTCATCGCCTCGGCAAGCGCGCTCACCTCTGCCACGGTGGCCGCCGGCGACGTGATCCTGATCCCCGACCAAACCATCGGGCGTAGCAAATAGTCAGTCTTTGTTCGCTTTGTATTGGGCCGCGCAGCACGCAATGAGCGCGGCAGCGCTGGTGTCGGACTCTGCTGCTTCCGCGACCAAACCAGTGGCCGTAGCAAATAGTCGCTTTTGTTCGCCACTAATGGCACTGTTCTTGCGCCCCGAGGGCCTGAGTGGGCGAGGGGCGGACGCTAGCCGCGGCAGATCGACGAGCGGCGGCACCTATGCGCTTCCAGCTTCTCGAGCCACGCGACACGGTCGACTTCGAACGCATTCGGCAGGCGGCTGAAATAGTTGGCCTCGCAACGCAGCACCTGGAATCCATCACCGCTGCGTCTGCTGATGCCACCCTCGTTGCCGTTGGGCCGAACATCGGCGAGCCGCTCGAGGCGGCGCGGCATCTCCGCCGCATTGGCTCGCAAGCGTTGCTGATCTTCTTTACGGCATCGAGCTCGCAGCGCGACGCCTTACATGCCGAGCTGATCCGCGATCCCTTTCTGTACCCACGCTGTGAAGTGATCCAGCTGCCCGACAATCCCCGCCAGCTCGCGGTGCGGTTGGCTCGGGTGATCACCCATGTCAAGAGCCAGCAGCACGCATCTCCGTCTGGGCCGCGCCGTCGTCGGCATCCCGCGCGCAATGCGACCGTTCGCCTGGCCGGGACGACCGCCGGCGAACACTACCTGGCGAACATCCTGGCCAATACCAGCGACGCCATGCTGTCGACCGATCCGGCGCTGCAGATTCTCAGCTGGAATAGTGCCGCCGAGCGCTTGTTCGGGCTCACCGCTGACGAAGCCATCGGCCAGTCGCTAGCCATTTTGAACGACAGCGCATCGGCCAATGAAGGCCTTGCCGATGCAGCGAAGCGGATCATCGCGTCAGGAGATGCGGAGCAAGCACAGGTAACCTGTCGGTCGGCCGCCGACGCGAGTACCGAGGTGTCCGTCAGCATCGTTCCCGTCCGCGACGGGCAGGGCGCAACGCTCGGTCTGTCGTTGATCGCACATGACGATTCGGATTATCAGCGTGTCGAAGAGGCGCTGCGCGATGCCAATCGACAGAAGGATGAATTCCTGGCGATCATGAGCCACGAACTGCGGACGCCGCTGACGTCGATCCTCGGCTATACGGACATGCTCTTGCGTGGGCTGTCTGGGCCGCTGGCGCCCTTGACGAACAAGTACGTCGGCAACGTGAGGATGGCTGGCGATCGCTTGCTAGAACTGGTCAATGGCTTGCTCGACTACACCCGCCTCGAGGCCGGCGTCGAGCGATTGGAGCTGCGGCCGGTCGACCTGTCGCGCGTGGTCGGTCAGGCGGTGCAGCACTGTCAGCCGGTGGCGGCCAGCAAACAGATCGACTTGCGTCTCGCGGTCGGCAAAGGGGTTGCGGCCCGCGTCGATGCTGACGAGGACAAGCTGACCCACGTGCTACGCGCGTTCGTCGGGAATGCTTTGAAGTTCACTTCCAACGGCGGCTGGGTGTTGGTTCGCATCGGGCCCGATCCCGACGTGGCTGATGCCGTTCGCGTGTCCGTCGCCGATTCGGGAATCGGCATCCGGGCCGAGGTGCTGCCGCGGGTCTGGGAGCGCTTCTACCAGGGCGACGCGTCGCTTACCCGGCCGTACGGTGGCATGGGCCTGGGGCTGTCGATCGCTCGTCTTCTGGTGACGCTACACGGAGGCACGGTAGGCGCGACGAGTCCCGGGCCGCAGGCGGGCAGCACGTTCTGGTTCACGCTGCCGCTCGGTCGCAGCACCTAGCTCACTCGCTGCCACGAGACCGGCCGCGTACAGCCAGAACAGGGCGACAGCATGCGGGAAGACTTGATTGGCGAAGTAATGGTCGAGGACGCCGGCGACCAGCGCACCCGTAAGCGCAGCCAGAAACGCCGCTTGCAGAGCCTGGCGTCGCGGGTCGGAGATACGAACCAGGTTGCGGACGCCGGTCCACCAGGTGATCGCGACGGCGGCGAGAAACACCATCAGCCCGAGGAGCCCAGTTTCTTCGGCGACCAGTAGATAGACGCTGGAGACGCCGGCGGTCACGTCGATGTCTGGTGAGCTACCAAAGCCAATGCCCAGCAGCGGATAACGCTGCAGCAAAGTCAAGGCGTTGGCGTATTCGCCGACCCTGAACGCGGTAGCGCGGTCGGCTGTGGAAAAGCCGCCTACAAAGCGCGCGACGAAATCCTGGCCGGTTGGGGTGGCGAGCAGGACCACGACGGCCAGCAGGCCGAGCAACAGAACGCGTCGGTAGCGCAGGCCGCCGACCAGCAGCAGACCGCAGGCCAGGCCAAGCCAGCTAGCGCGCGACAGACTCAGCAGCACGCCGGCGGCGGTCGGCAACGCCAAGCAGACCAGTACGAGTTTGGGCCACACCGGTCTGGGCGAGGCCCACTGCACGACCATGAGGGTCAAGGCCAGCATCAGCGTTCCGCCGAACACGTTGGGGTCGACAGAGGTGCCGATGGCGCGGAGCTGATCGGTATAGGTGTTGTTCGGGCCGGGGACGTAGCGCAGCACGTCGGTGCTGGGGTAGCCGATAGCCTGCAAGCGAGTAAGAACGGTCAGCTGGGTGAGGGGTGAGAAGGCCATCAGTCCTGCACCGACGGCGCCTTGCAGCGCGCCGGCGACCATCAGCCCGCGGGTGAGCCAGACCAGGCGGGTTTCGCTGGTCAGCAGAGCGCGCGCGACAAGGAAGAAGAGCAGGCTGACGAGGAGCTTGCCGAAGCGGCGGATGAGCTCGGGCGGAGGTGCGTTGGAGGCGCTGCCGGCGATGAAAGCGAGGATGGAGACAAGGACGAAGCCCAGGAGTGCGATGCCCGGGGCGCCGATGGGGATCGGCCAGTGGTCGAAGGCGGCCCGTGCCGCTACGGCGGCGAAGGTGGTGAGCAGGGTGGCGTCGACGAACGTGAGCTGCGCGCCAGCGAGGGGGATGGGGATGACGCCGAAAGGAACGACGGCGATCACAGCGATGAATAGCGCCACACCTCGCGCTGGACCGCGGAAGATCATCACCGCTATGCCTACTGCGACGAGCGCGCCGAACGGTAGGAGAGGGGATGTGGCTGCCGCCAGGACACCGACGCCGATCGCGGCGAGGCCAACGAGCAGAAGAAGGGGGAGCTCGGCTCGCTCACGGGCGAGATGGCGGATCATCGGTGCTGAGGGAGTATAGGAATTGATCGCTGTAAGAAAGCAGCGGGGCGGGCCAGCCAAGGCGCTACCGACACGGATTACCCGGGCCGGCTGAGCTCCTCATAGATTGCTACGTGTCGGGCGGCGATTTGGGGCCAGGCTGTCTTTTGCGACAGGCGCGAAGCGGCGGCGCGGAGGGAGCCGGACTGGATAGGGTCGCGGTGGATGCGATCTATGGCGGCGGACAGCGCGGCGGGGTCCGCGGGAGAGGCGGCGATGAAGTCGGCTACGTCGGGGGTGGCGGGCAACGTGGACACGATCGGGAGGTTGTGCGCGGCGCAGGCCAGGAGTGCGCCGCGGCGGGCTGAGGCACCGTCGGCGTAGGGTAACAACGCGATGTCGGCGGCCAGCAGGTATGCCGACAACTGCGGCGGCGGCAGCCAGGCTGTCTGGATCACGCGACTGCGCGCGAGGCGAGCCTCGACGCGGGCGGCGGTCAGCCGGTCGGTCGGGTCGCTGGCGCCAACTTCACCGCCCAGCATCAAGAGTCGTGCGTCAGGTCGCGTAGCCAGAACGCGGTCGAACGTGTCGAACAGCAGGTCGAGGCCTTTTGACGCATTGCGCAAGCCGAAGTAGGCAAGTACCAGCGCCTCCGGTGGCAGGCCGAGCCACGCGCGAAAGGTGGCGCGGTCGTAGCCTGGCGGCGGCGCGTTGGCTATGTTGGTACCGATCGGGATGTGGTGATGACGCGGCGACGGCCCGCTCAGCGCTGCCAGGTCGTCGGCGTCCGCGGCGATGACCGCATCGCTGCTGCGAGCCAGCAGCCGCACGGCGCGTTCTCTAAGCCCGCCGGCGCGGGGAAAGAGATACGGTACGCGCGTGTCGTGGAACGTCGTGACCACCTTCACCCGCGGACGTAAGCGTCGCAACACCAAAGGCATCAGGCACACGTCACCCAGAAGGTCGAACGCGCCGGCCTGAAATTGGATATGGACGATCCCAGACCGCGGCGCCACGCGCAGAAGCCGCACCAGCGCACGGGCGTCCCACCGTTTGACCTGGCGGCGTGTCAGGACGCCGCTCGACCAGCGGCGCTCGTCCAACGCAGATCGCAGTCGGGCAGTGTAATCGCCCACACCGCCGATATCGGGCGGGTATTCGCCGCTAACGAACAGCAGCCGCGCGGCATTCATTGGACGAACGCGCGCCTCCGTGGCGTCGAAGAAACGCCGCTCACCCCAGCAAGGCTTGGCGCAAACCGCTCCCGATCACCCTGAGACGCGCTCGACGCTCGTTGACGCGCGATCCAAACGCCAGTTTGACGCCCTCTTCTATTGCTCGAACGACGTATTCCGCGATCAGGTAGGCGCGCAAGGCGGCGGCAACGTGCGGGCCATGCCATTTAGCCGCGTAGCGCAGCTTGCTGCTCTGAAACTGGCGGTCGCGCGCAGCCAGGTCGAGCCGCGTGCTGCCACCTTCGAGGTGCACTACCTTGGCGCGGGGAACGTAGGCGATCTTCCAGCCCGCGGCGCGGAACCGCCGACACCAGTCAAGCTCCTCGCTGTACATGAAGAAACGCTCGTCGAACAGGCCGACCTGGGCCAGCGCGTCTGCACGTACGCACAGGCACGCGCCGACGAGCCAATCGACTTCCTGCGACTCGTCGTCGGAGCGGTCCTGGACGTAGTACTTCTGTAGGACGCGATTGCGCGGCACAACGCGCTGCAGCTGCGTACTCTCCAGAAACAAGGTAGCCAAGGTGGGAAAACGTCGCCGTGACGGCTGGACGCGACCGTCCGGGTAGCGTAGCTGCGGTCCTGCCAGGGCAGTATCGGGGTGGTCGTCCAGGAAGGCCACCAGCTCGCGCAAGGCGCCAGATAGAGGCCGCGCGTCGGAGTTCAGGACAAGGACATAGCGGCCGAACGCTTCCCGGATCGCCTGGTTGTGGGCGGCGCCGAAACCGACGTTGCGCGCGTTGCGCACGAGGCGGACCCAGGGGAACTCGGTAGCGACCAGCTCGGCCGAGCCGTCGCCCGACGCGTTGTCGACGACCGTGACCTGCAGGTCAAGATGGGCCAGTAAACGCTCCTCGTCCAGGGCACTGAGACACTGCCGCAGCAGGGCCGGCGTGCGGTAGGAAACGATGGAAACCGACAGGTCAGTCATAAATCGTTGCCAAGCCGTGTATTCGGCCTGCGGAGCGGTGGCACGAAGGCTGCGCCATAGACGGTACCTGTGTCAACGCGGAGTGGAGGTCAAACGGGCATGCCGAACAAGCTGGTCGACGCGCTCCGCACCAACCCTGATGCTGCGCGCTGGCCGTACCTCGATCGGCTCATCGATCTGCACGACGATGGACTCGTGGCGCCTGAAGTATGGCGCTTGATCTGTCGTTTGACGAGCGAATACGAGGCCGAGCTATCGGCCCTCCGCGAACGACCGCTGTCGTAGCCACTCGATCGGCACCACGCGTCAACCGAGACGCAAGGGTTTCCCATGGTTTGACGGTGCACGCAGCCGCGAGGTGGATCATGTTGCTATCGTTACGGGCGCCCACCGACTCATGACAGACGATCCACGCCTCATGGCTCGCGATTGCCTCCCTCTGGCACTGACGTATGACGACGTCTTGCTGGTGCCGTGCCGCTCATCGGTCGCCTCGCGACGCGACGTCGACACCAGCACACGGCTGACCCGCGATTTGCGGCTGAACATTCCGATCGTCGCAGCCAATATGGATACCGTCACCGAAGCGCGGATGGCTCGCGCAATGGCGCGTGAAGGCGGCATCGGCATCATCCATCGCTTCATGCCGATCGAGCAGGAGTCGGCTGAGGTACAGCGTGTCAAACGGCCCGAAGAAGCTGTCGGCGGGCGCCATCTCCACACTATCGCGCCAACGCGGACGGTCAGCGACGCGATCACGCTGATGGGACGGCACAACGTCAACAGCTTGCTGGTGGTCGGTGAGGGCGATCTGCTGCTGGGGATCGTGACTTCGCGTGATGTGTTGTTCGCCGAAAACACGGCGCAGTCGGTCGCCAACATCATGACCGGCGGCGAGCAGCTTGTCACGGCACCGGTGGGCACGCGGCTCGAGCAAGCGCGGCGGGTCCTGCACGAGCACCGTCTGGAAAAGCTGCCGCTGGTCGACGATACCGGCCATCTGCGCGGGTTGATCACGGCGCGTGACGTGTTGCGTTTGACCGAGCATCCCACCGCGGCACGCGATAGCCAGGGTCGGCTGCTGGTTGGGGCGGCGATCGGGGCGGTAGGAGATTACATGGAGCGCGCCGAAGCGCTCGTGGCGGCGGAAGTTGATGTGCTTGTGGTCGATATTGCGCACGGGCACTCGGAGCATGCCCTGCGAGCAACGCGACGCGTCAAAGACGCCTTTCCGCACGTGCAGCTGATCTCCGGCAATGTAGCGACGGCTGAGGGGGCTCGTGATCTGGCCGACGCTGGCGCGGATGGGATCAAGGTGGGGGTCGGGCCCGGGGCGGCATGCTCGACGCGGATCGTCGCAGGGGTGGGCGTGCCGCAGCTGACGGCGCTGTTTGATTGCGTCGCAGTGGGCAACGAGTTGGGGATCCCCATGATCGCTGATGGTGGGGTGCGTAACAGTGGTGACCTGACGAAAGCCCTGGCAGCGGGGGCCGAGACGGTCATGGTCGGCAGTCTGCTCGCTGGGACGGAGGAAAGCCCTGGCCGAACCGTGGTTCGCGGTAGCGGGCGGTACAAGGTCTATCGTGGCATGGCCAGCGCCGGCGCGGCCGAGTCACGCCGACAGCGGGAATCGAGTGAGGATGTCCTTGATGAGCTGGCGGCGGCCGTTGTGCCAGAAGGCGTGGAAGCCGTCGTGCCGTATCGCGGGTCGTTGGCGGACGTGCTCTACCAGCAGGTTGGCGGGTTGCGCAGCGGGATGAGTTATCTGAATGCGCGGACGCTGGATGACCTCAGGCAACATGCGCGATTCGTACGGATGACCGACGCCGGACGGTCGGAATCGAACCCACACGACCTCACCTACGTGGACTGACTTCGAACCCCCACGAAGTCACGCCCGTACGTTGGAATACCGGGCGTGTGCGCAGCGTTGGTTAGACTGAAGGCCGTGAACGCCACACCGGCGGTAAGGCCTACAACACCCGACACAGGGGAGGCAGCCGCCAACCGAGCCCGGTTCGAAGAAGAAGCGCTCAAGCATCTGGACGCGCTGTATCGCACGGCTTTGCGCATGACGCGCAATCCGAGCGACGCGGAGGATCTCGTTCAGGATGCACTGGTGCGCGCCTATCGGTTTTACGACCGCTTCGAACAGGGGACCAACTTCCGCGCGTGGCTGTTCAAAATTCTGACGAACACCTACATCAACTCGTACCGTCGCAAGCAAGGCCGACCGCAGGAAAGCTCGCTCGAAGATACCGAGGAGTTCTTCCTTTACAACCAGCTCAGCGGCAATAGCGGCGAGCGGGTGACCGACGTCGAGGACACGGTCCTGGACACTCTGGGCGCCGATTCGATTCAGCGAGCCATCGATCAATTGCCGCCGCAGTTCCGTACGACGGTCCAGCTGTCAGACGTCGAGGGACTGAGCTACGCCGAAATCGCTGAAGCGACCGGAGTCGCCAAAGGCACTGTCATGAGTCGGCTGTTCAGAGGCCGCCGACAGCTGCAGCGAGCCCTGTGGGACCAGGCCCAGGCGGCAGGCTTTACCTCGGGCAGCAAAGTGCATGGGGATGCGTCGAGCGACAAGGGTCGGCCGAAGACAAATGGCGTCGTGGCCAGGGCAGGGGGTGCGCAATGATCAACTGTCGGAACTGTGTGCAGGCGCTGAATCCGTATCTCGATCGCGAGCTGTCCGACGATGACATCGTCGAAGTTCGACAGCATCTCGAAGCATGTGGCGGCTGTTTGCACCTCTACAGCTTCCAGGAATCGCTCCGCCGCCTGGTACGCGGGCGCTGCCTCGAACAGAGTGCGCCGGAATCATTGCGGACGCGCATCACGGTCACCTTCGAAATGGAGCGCCTGCGCTTCAAGCAGCGACGGCCTCGACCGCCTCGCGGAGTCCAGCCGAACTAGAATCGTCGCAACGTCATGTTGCGCGTTGCGCTGCGATTCGCTATCGCCTGTGCTGTCGGCACTTTCTTCGCCTGCTCGTCGCTGGCCGCCCTGGCGCAGCCGACGCCGGCACCCGTCGGCGCCGTAGCTGAAATCAAAGACGCCAGCGGACGGACCATCGCCACAGCCGAGCTCAAAGAAGACACGGGCAAAGTTACCGTTGCGCTGGTTCTGCCGAGCCCATCACCGCTGACGGGCAAGCACGGCATCCACGTCATGGACGTCGGGCGTTGCGAACCGCCTGACTTCTCGAGCGCAGGTGGCATCTTCAATCCGTACGGCAAAAAGCATGGCTTGCTGGCGACGGGCGGACCGATGGCCGGCGATCTGCCGAATCTTGCCCTGCCGTTGCAGCGGTACAACGCGCCGGCTCTCGGTGCCACACTTGGCACAGGTCAGGCGTCGCTGTTCGGCGGGCGCGGCACGTCACTGGTCATCTTCGCCAACGAGGATGACGGGCTGACCGATCCCGATGGCAACGCCGGACCGCGCGTCGCGTGTGGCGTGATTACGGCATCTGGCCAGCTCCCGTCGGCTGGCGGTCAGCAGCCGGGGGCGACTCAGCCCGGCAACGCGGGGACGACACTCGGGCCGGCATTGATCATCCTCGTCCTGGGCGGGGTGCTGATCGGCGGGGGATTATTCTTGCGACGGTCGCGGCGACAGACGTAAGCGGCCAGCCGAACCGCCGCAGGGCCAGACCGGCCAGGAACAGGAGCAATCCGAGCGTCAGCACTAACGGCCAGACTGACTGCCAATGTCGGCCGTTGCGGGCCGTGCCGACTTCATCGCGAAACGCTTCGCTAACGCTGGTCAGCACGCGGCCGCCGGTGTCGCTAGCAATCCGCCTGAGGGTGTGCTGATCGGCGGCGAAGCTCACCTGTTCCGGCTGAGTGCGGACGACGAAGCCGCTGGTTTCGAGCCGTGGACCATCAGCAACCGTGACGGCGTAAACGCCCGGGCCGCCAGCAACGACAGAGGCTTCATACCGCCCGGGCGCACTCTGGCGGAGTGGCATCGTGACCTCAACTCCTGCTCCATCACGGATCGTGGCCACGGGCGACGCCAGGTCGACAAAGCGATCGTCCCGTACATCGTCGAGCGTCACTCGGGCCGTAGCGCCGCTGGCGGTGACATCCAGCAGGAAATCGGGCTGCACCGGCGCACCGACAGCCCAACTCACGGCCTGTTGCCACAACGCGGCATTGTGTGGCCAGTCGGCCCAGCTACGGGTCCACGGGCCGCCCACGTCTGACGTCCACGCCGCCGTGCGGCCAAGGCCGATACGCCACTGGGCTAGCAACGGCTTGTCGTCGACGGTAGCCAGGACTACCTGGGCGGTCGGCCGTGGAGTGGTGGTGATGTACCCGCCAAGCGAAGGAATCTCGTCGGGCGCGATTGACCGCAGAATCGGGCTGGGCGAGACGACTCGTGGCTGGATCGCGCCTTCAACGACGGCCGATCGTTTGGCGATTGCCACTTCGCGCGCCAGAATGCGGGGCAGCTCGCTGGGCCGATCGCTGTAGTAAAACCGGCCCTGGCCGTCCCTGGCGAGCTTGGCCAGCAGTTTGGTGTCCGCTTCTGGACCGAGGCCCACGGTACTGAGGCCGATCTTGTCCACGCCGAGCTGCGCCGTCAGGGCGTCATAGTTCGCGTCGCGGCTGTTGCCGTCCGTGAACAGCACGATCTGCCGCAGATCGGCGGTTACGCTGCGCATCCGCGTGGCGCCTTCGTCGAGGGCGGCGAAGATCTCGGTACCGCCAGACGGCGTGAGACTGCTGATGGCGGTTTCGAGTGGATCGCGGCCAATGTCGCCGAGGCGGGCGATGGGCTGCAGCCAGCTGAAGCGATGGTTGAAGATCAAAACACCGACCTGGTCGTCGTCGCGCAACGCCCGCGTGGCCAGGACCGCCGCTTGTTTGGCCATGTCGATACCCGAAACGCCCTCGACGACGCGGTCCATGCTCTGGGAGATGTCGATGACCAGCAACAGGGCCAGTCGCGCGTCTTCTCGACGCGGCGGAATCGTCGAGATGACCGGCAAGATCTGCTCGAGGGTCGAATTTTCGTAATTGCCGAGCACAAAGCTGGTCTGGCCACCGATGGCGACGAGTCCGCGGCCACGCTCAACGACATAGGAGCGCAGCGTGCGCTGCTGGTCGAGGGTCAGGCTGGTGGCTGACACGTTCGCCAGCACGACGGCATCGTAGGAGTCGAGCGAGGCGAGAGTAGTGATGGCGCTGGGCGGTCGAGCGTCAAAGGTGCCCGGACTTGCCCGCAGGGCAGTCAGTACCGGGATCGCTTCGCCGGGTCGTTCTTCGACCAGCAGGACGCGCTCGGCCGGCTTGACGCTGACGAAACTCTCCAGGCTGGCCGAGTCGGTGCGCACGTTCAGCCGATGGAAGCCAACCGTGTCGATACCAAGGGATACGGCGAGGTGGTTGTGGCCGGCAGCAAGCGAGACGGCTTGATCTCTTGTCGGCCCACCGTCGAGGGAGATGTGCAGCGTGGTGTTGGTTGGATCGGTCGTGCCGATGGTCAGGGCAGCGTCGACAGGCTCGCCGACACGCACCGCGGGTGGCAGGTCCAGGGTTTCCAACACAACGGCTGGACTGGCCGGCGGTGCATCCAGTGGCACAACGTCCACGGGCACGTCCGCGACGGCGTCAATAGCTCCGCTGAGATCGCCGTCTGTGGTGTGGCCATCGGACAGCAGGACAACACGGGCGGCAGGCTGCTCACGGGCCAGGGCAGCGGCGGTGCGCAAGGCCTGCGCCAGGTTGGTGCCTTGCGCTTCCGTTACGTCGCCAAACAGAACCCCGGGATCGAGTGACGGTGTCTGCATGACACCGGCGTAGCTGGCGAACATCACCGCGCCGAGCCGATCGGCGGACGGCCTCGTGCGGCGGGCCTCGTCGAGCCAACGCGCCAGCACAGCCTGGCCAGCAGGCGAAATGCTGGCCGAACGATCGACAGCCAGAACGACGGTCAGCGCCCGGTCTGGTAGCCAGACGCCGGGTTGGGCGAGCGCCACCGCTACCGCCACGGTCGCCGCCGCGCTGCAGGCCAGTGGGGCACCTTTGAGGAGACCGCGGCGCGCGGCGCTGATTGCCTCGGCGACGAGGAGGAGCAGGGCGGCGCCGGCGAGATAGGGCCACAGGTCGAGCCACGCCGGGATGTGCGGCGCGCCCGCCTGTGCTGGCAGAGCCGACAGGGCATGCGGCGTCACGTCGACGGCCTGGCCGAGGCCGCCGCGCACGATGTCACCCCGGCCGGGTGTCAGCCAGTCGAGTGCGTTGGCAGCGAGCAAGGGGAAAGCGGCCAGGCGCGGCAAGTTCGACGCGGCAACGTCAAACGCCAGGACGATCGTGCGGCGACCCCCAAGAACGCCGCGGCCGACCAGGAAATCGTCTGTCGTGCCTGTGGTCAGAGTGGCCCACCGCGGGATGCTGGCGCGACCGACGGCAGACACGACAAGACCGGCGAGATCGACGCCCCGCAGCAGTGGGTCGGTGGGATCGAGCTCCGGCTGACCGACGGTCCGCTCGTCGGTACCCGTACGGGTAAGGCCGTCCAGGCCTGGCGGCGGGTTGACCAGGATGCGCTCGCTATCGGGCAAGTCCGGGGGCAAGAAGCCATCGAACAGGACGATTTCGCCGCTCGTTGGGGGGCGGTACGCCGCTGGGGTGAGCGTGCGCACAGTGACCAGGGGCAGGGCGGCGAGGGCGCGGGACCAGAGTGATGGGTCGTCGGCTACAACGAGCACGGTGCGAGCGAAGCGGCTTGGCCCGGCGAGGTCAATACGCTTGTCGGCAGGGACGCTGTCTGCGTCTGCCAGGGCGACCCGCAACGTGCGCGTTTCGAGCGGCACGACGAAGGTGATGTCGGTTCGGGCTGACGGCTCGAGCGTCAGCGGTTGGGCGTCGATCAGGACGGAGTCGACGATGATCTGGACGGTGGTGCTGCGCGATGCCGCGCTGAAATTGGCAACGCTGGCGAAGCCGGCCAGGCGCGGGCTGCCGTCGACCTGTGGGCGCAGGCTGACGTCGCTCAGGGCGAGCTGGTCGGGGCTGCCGCCGACAAGTTTGAAGCTGACTGGCGCGGACTGCGGTGGCAGGTCGAGCGGCTGGGCGCCGTCGGTGGCGACGATGACCTCGGAGACGCCCGGGCTGGCGGCGACGCGAACAGCTGTAGCCAGGTCAGCGGCGCGGTCTTCGGGTGCGGCCTCGATCAGTGCGGCGCGTATGGCTGGGGGTCGCTCGGCGCGCACGGCCACGACTGGCCGGGCGCCCGCCAGGATGAGATCAAACTGATCAGCGGGGCTCGCGGCGTCGAGCAGGGTGTTCAGCTGAGCCCTGGCGGCGTCGAAGCGCGACGGCTGGACGTCGGTGGCCTGCAAGCTGACCGAGCGATCCAGCACCAGGGCGACATGCCGGCCGCTGACGGTGTCAATTGCTGGCCGCCCAAGCGCCAGAGCGAGCGCAAGTACAGCAGCCAGCTGCAGCAAGAGCAGTAGCTGCAACCGCGGCCAGCGCCAGGCCCGCGTCGCCGCAACAGGCGCTGGCACATCGAACCACAAGAGCAAGCTGGGCACCCGTTCGGTCCGCAACCGAGCGTGCAGCAGCCACAGCAGCACCACCAGCGGCACCGCCAACAAGGCCACCAACCCCAAAGGCGCAAGCAGGCTCATTCGACGAGGCCGTGGCGGCGGAGGTCGGACAGGAGGACCCTGTCGATGGGCTGGTCGGAGGTCAGGGGAACGTAGCGGGCGTTCGCGGCGCGGCAATCTTCGACGATCGCGGCTCGCCAGGCGGTCAGGTTCCGTTGGTAGGCGTCCAGTGCGGCCGGGGTCGCGGCAATGCGGCGGCGCGCACCTGTCTCGGCATCAACCAGCTCGAAGTTCCCAGCTAACGACGGATGCAGCTCGGCAGGGCTCAGGATGTGCAGGATCACCACCTCGAAGCCCGCCGCCGTGACCTGACGCAACCCCGAGCGGAGCTCCGTCGGACTCAGCAAGTCGCTCAGCAGCACCAGCATGCCCGTCTCGGGATGCCCAGCCGTGAACGCGCTCAGCGCGGCGGCCAGGTCGGTCGTGCTACCCGCACCAAGAGACTGGACCTGGCGGAGCGCATCGCTCGACTGGCCTTTGCCCCAGTATCGTGGCGACCCAGCGAGCCGAGTGCCACTCACCCCATAGACCCGCACGGCGTCAAGCTGCGCCAGCGCGATGTACGCCAAGCACGCCGCAATCTGCTCGCTCAATCTGCTTTTACTAGGCGTACCAAACTCCATCGAAGCGCTGCGGTCAATGAGCACGTGCAGCGTCAGATTCTGCTGCGCGTCCGACAGCTTGACATTGAACGTGTCCAAGCGCGCAACGGCGTTCCAATCCACGCGCCGAAAGTCGTCGCCGGGCGCATACGCCCGATGGTCAGACAATTCAATTGATGATGTCTGGCCGCGGCCGCGGTGCTCACCCGTTGTCATGCCGCGACCGGGACGCCGCAACCGGAGGCTCAGGCGCTCCGCACGCCGCAGCAGCCGGTCAGAAACAACCAGAGGTTCAGCCATCTCGCCTGCACCAGGGCCTAGCCGGCCAGCTCTTCGGCGACGTGCCCGAGTACGGCGGCGATCAGCCCATCAGCTTCGACGCCGCCAACCTCGGCATCGACGTTCAAAATGAGCCGATGGCGCAGCACGGGCTCGGCAACCGAGCGCACATCGTCATAGCTAACGTTGAGCCGGCCATCCAGAAACGCGGTGATCTTGGCCGCCAACACCAGCCCTTGCGCGCCGCGTGGACTGGCGCCATAGCGGACGTTGTCGCGGACCAGGCGGGGCGCCTCGGGCCGTGTCGGCTGGGTCGCCGCGACGAGTCGCACCGCGTAATCGAGCACGCTGCTGGCGACCGGCACCTGTCGCGCAACGCGCTGCATCTCCAAAACGGTCGTGGCATCCGCCAGGCTGCGCACGTGGTACGGCGCAGCCGCGGTCGTCCGCAGCACGATTTCGGTCAGATCGGCATTGCTTGGAAACGCGACGTTCAGCTTGAACAGAAAGCGATCGAGCTGCGCCTCGGGCAAGGGATAGGTGCCGGCCATTTCGATCGGGTTCTGTGTCGCCAGGACAAAAAACGGCTGCGGCAGGGGGTAGGCAGCAATGCCGACCGTGACGCTCGACTCCTGCATCGCCTCCAGCAACGCCGACTGTGTCTTCGGACTGGCGCGGTTTATCTCATCTGCCAGCACCACGTTGCCGAACACCGGCCCTTGCTGGAATACGAATCGGCGGTGGCCTGTGTCTGACTCGACCAGCACATTGGTGCCGATGATGTCGGCCGGCATCAGGTCAGGCGTGAACTGGATACGGCTGTACTTCAGCTGCATGATCTGGCCGAGCGTCCGCACGAGCAAGGTCTTGCCCAGACCGGGTGCCCCTTCGAGCAGCGTGTTGCCACCAGCCAGCAGGGCGATCAGGACACCACGCAACACGTCTTCGTAGCCGACGATGACCGTCGCGAGCTCGCGCTGAATATCGAGCGCGGCCTGCTGCAGGTGC
>DASYKL010000197.1:0-6070 GCA_035995405.1 Chloroflexota bacterium | reverse complement strand
GGGGGCGCAGACGCCCTGGCCTGGCTGCTGTTCATCGCCGCGGCGGCGAAATCAGCCCAGGGGCCGCTGTATTTCTGGCTGCCCAACGCCATGGCTGGCCCAACACCGATCAGCGCCCTTATCCACGCCGCGACCATGGTCGCGGCGGGCGTTTATCTCCTGACCCGAACCCACGCCGTGCTGGCGCTGTCACCCAATGTCAGCCTGGCCATCGCCCTGATCGGCGTGTCCACGGCGCTCGCGGCCAGCGTCGCCAGTCTCTTCCAATCTAATTTCAAGAAGGGCATTGCCTACTCGACGGTGGCTCAGCTTGGGTACATGTTCGCCGCGGTGGGCGTGGGCGCGCCCTTTGCCGCGCTGTTCCATCTCTTCACCCACGCCTCATTCAAAGCGCTGCTCTTCCTGGCCGCCGGCATCGTCATCCACGGCGTTCATGGGCGCGAGTCGCTGGCCAGCCTGCGCGGCCTGGGTCGGTTCTTCCCGTTCAGCCGCTGGGGTTTTCTCATCGGCTCGCTGGCCCTGATCGGGACACCGGTCATCACCGCCGGGGCGTTCAGCAAAGACGCGATTATCGACGCCGCAATGGCTTCCCCTGCCTCGTACGGGCCATTGATTGGCTGGCTTCTGCTCGTGGGGGTCGTCCTCACGGGCCTCTATATCGGGCGCCTCTTCTGCATCGTGTATCTGGCGAAGCCGCTCGATCTTCACGCCGTCCATCACGACGCGGCGGCTGAGCAGTCCATGAACTGGTCACTGGTGCCGCTGATGGCCGGCTCCATCGTCTTCGGCTACCTGGGCTCGTGGCTGCAAGGACGCCTTGCTGGTCCGCTCGGCGAAACCGAAGCGTTGCCTGGACCGATCACCCCGATTGGGCTGGCTGCGTTTGCACTCGGCGCTGTCGGTTTCGCGCTGGCCTACTGGTACTTCATCCAGCGCGCTGCAGCGCCCGAAGCAACAGTCGACCAGGAGCCGTCGTATCGCGCCGCGAGCTGGGTCGGCGCGATCGCCACTGCCGGCTACGCCGTGAGCGGCACTCTAGCGCGGGTGCAATCGGGTGCACTGGGGATCTACGCACTCGGATCGTTCGTCGGTCTGGCGCTGATCCTTCTGCTGCGCGAGGCATTCAAGTGATCCCTGTCTTGTGGCCAGTCGGCGTCCTGGTGGCTGGTGGCGTTGCCGTGCTGCTGCTGACGCCGGTCATCGGCAGCCGCGCGTGGCGGGCCAGCGCCTTTGCGCTCCCATTCGGTCTGGCGGCAGCCGTAGTCGGACTAGCGATCGTGGCGACGCCCGCAGCCCTGGCCGTGATTTCGCTGTGCGCCGTGGCCTGTCTGGCATTGTTGCTGGTGCCGCTACTGCAGGCTGAAGTGCCAACGCACGTCGCTGAAGCGGCGGCACTGCTGTTACTTGGGACCGCCGGCGCGATCGCCCTGGCGAGCGCCACCGACCTGGTGTGGGCGGTCGTCGGTCTCGAGACGCTGGCGCTCAGCGCCGTGACGCTAGTCGCGCTGGGCACGGGCGAGCGCTCGCTGGAAGCTGCCTTCAAGTACTTCGTGCTGGGTGCGATTTCGCTCGCTGGCTTGCTGTACGGCCTGGGACTGATCTACCTCGGCACGGGCTCGTTTGTGTTTCCAACCGCCGCGCAGGTCGCCGCGAATCCGCTGACTCTGGCCGGTGTGGTGCTGGTCGGGCTGGGTCTGGCGTTCGAGCTGGCGTTATTCCCACTCCATTGGGGTGCCCTGGACGCGTACACGGCAGCTGACCCAGCCGTCGCCGGGTTCGTCATGAGCGCCAGCAAGCTGGCCGCCGCGTTCGCACTCGGGCGTCTTGTGCTGGCTGCTGGCGCGGAGCTGAGCCAGATCTTAATCTGGGTCGGCTCATTGACCATTGTCTGGGGCACGTTTGGCGCGTTGGCTCAGGCGCACTATTTCCGTCGCATGCTGGCGTATTCGGCGATCACCCACGCCGGGTTTATCGGCCTGGCGCTTGGCTGTGGTCCGACAGGGCCGACGACAGCCGTCTTCTACGCTGCCGTCTACGGCAGCATGGCGATGCTGGTGTTCGCCAGCTTGGCCGGTCAAACGGAACCGGATGTCCGGGTATACGGCCGGGTTCACGGCCGGCTGCGTGCGGTGGCGCTGGGACTCGGCCTCTTTTCATTGAGCGGCATACCGCCAACGCCGGGTTTCTGGGCCAAGTTGGCGGTACTGGTGGTCGCCTGGCAGGCAGCCGGGCCGCTGCCGACGCTCATCGCGGTCGCGGGCGGTGTATTCAGCGTTTTGTATTACCTGCGCCCCCTGCCAGACTTGTTTGCGGCGTTGCGCGCCGAACCGACCACAACCCGCTCCACGTCAAACGCGGGGGTCGTTTTCGGCGCGCTGGCGGTGATTGTCATCGGGCTCGCGCCGGGCGTGGTCTGGGGCCTCGCCCGAGGCTGACGCTAACGCCGCAGGCCAGAGCCGACGCGACCCTCAACCAGGTCTTTGAAGCGCTGCAAGTCTTCTTCGAGCATGACCGCTGGGTTATCCACGATCTGCGCCACCGCCTCGCCGAGCGGCCCACCGGGTGGTGTCGCCCACTGCAAAATGACGTGAACCAGGGTGTTGTCTTCCTGCTCGGTAAACGTGACCTGACCGGTTGTGGTGATGTCAC
Source organism: Chloroflexota bacterium (assembly GCA_035995405.1). Classification (GTDB taxonomy): domain Bacteria; phylum Chloroflexota; class UBA6077; order UBA6077; family CF-72; genus CF-72. The sequence continues at coordinate 3,421 of DASYKL010000197.1, read as the reverse complement.
CATCGATCGAGTTCCAGGCGAGCGCCTGGTTCGGCACATCCTGGGTCAGCTCGGCGTCGTATTCGACGGTTTTCCCCAGTGGGCCTTCGACCCGCCAATGTGAGCGGCGGCAGGTGGCGTCAAGGCAGCGGACTTCTTCGACGTGCTCCATGAAGCGAGGAAAATTCTGGAAGTCCCGCCAGAACTGGTACACCTGGGCGACGGGCGCTTTGACGCGGATGGATTTCTCGACTCTCTGCATACGCCCGGCGCCGCAAGATACATACCGCTCGAGGCGCGGCACGCCGCATGCTTAATAGCCCCTGGTAATGGCAAGCCGAGCGAGCCACGCCACAACCCGCAGCGCCCGCTACGCGCTTGGGCCGGGCGCCGATTTACCGATCGCACGTATCGTCGCCTTGCTGCTGATCCTGTTGCCGATCGGCGCCTGGTACTTCGTCAGCACGCAGGCTAAGGCTGCGCCGTCACCGGGAGCGCAGAGCATCGCCACGTTCAATCCGCGCTCCCTGTTTGCCGATACCACGCCTCATTTCCTGCCCACGCCGGTCGCCGCTTTGCAGGCTGAGACGAACGCCGGGCCGCCCGCGCCAAGCGCCTCGGAGCCAGCGGCGGCAGTTGTCGAGCGCGTCAAAGTGGCGAATACGGGTGGCGTAGGCGCGATTCTGCGAGCTGACCCGCCGAAAGGGCGTCAGGTAACCGGGTTGCGCGATGGAGCGGTGCTGCAGGTGATCGAGCATCGCCAGCTGGCCGACGGTTCGGAGTGGCTGCACGTCCGCACTGCCGACGGCGTGGAAGGCTGGGTCTTCTCCCGCCTGGTCGCCGCGACGGAATAAGCGCGCTCCCGCTACGCGTGGGCAATAACGGGGACGCCGATATCGGCCCAGTCCCAGAAGAACTTCGCATCTTCCGCGACCAGGCCAGCGCAGCCGTGGCTTGAGGGGATGCCGAACTCGTCGCGTGGCTTCCAGTAGTTCTCGTGGAGGGCTTTGCCGTCCGCGCTGAAATACTGCGTCCAGCGGACATTCTCCACTTTGTAGTCCGCCCGTTGCGCATCCAACCCGATGAGGCTGTTTGATTCCATGGTTTCTTTCTCGACCCGTCGCTGGATGCGATAGTTGCCTGGCGTCGTTTCCCACCCCGGTCGGCCCGTTGACGTGCGGGCGACGCGAATCGGTGTCTGGCCTTCGTACGCCACGGCAACCTGGTGGACCAGGTTCAGGTCTATCCAGCGGCCGGTGAAGTCAGCCCCTGCTGCTGGCGGCGCAGGCGCGGCAGGCAATGACACCGGCCGCAGAACGCTGCTATACAGGAACGTGCTGTCGCTGAGCACGGCCCAGGTCGGGTTGTCTTTGATGACTTCCTCGCCGGCAACCCAACCAGTGACGACAACCGGATGGCCACTCGGCAGCTCTCCGAGTGTCGGTGTTTTGGTCGACGGTTGTGGTCGCAGATTGGCGCCGTCGACGTACGAGATGCCCCACCATCGCCCGGGCACCTCGACTTTCTGCGGCGGGTCGATCGTGCCGACGTTGAATGCATCCAGCCAGGAGTCGGCGCCCGAATACGGATCCTGGACGTGCAGACGCGGCCCGTCCTGCGGCTCGAGCTGCTTGAACGCGGTGTACGGCGGCGCCAGGCCGAGCAGCAGGGTGCCATCGCGGTCAGCCCAGATGGCGCTATCGGAGCTGGTGGCGACCCAGCCAACGCTCAGATCGTCGGGTGGCGCAGCCAGACTGGCTGGCGGCCAATCGGCTGGCGGTGGGCCTGACGGACCAACAGTCAGCGCATCGACCCAGGCGTAGTTCTTGGTCCGCGCGACCTGTACGTAAAGACGGTCGCCGACCTGTGGGCGGGTAATCAGGAAGTAGTCCCAGCGGGCGGCGGCACCCAGTTGTTCGGCATTGTCATCAGGTCCGCTCCACAGGGCTACCGGTCGCAGCGCCTGTACCCAGGCGGCGGCAGTCGGAACCGGCGTTGAGCTGGGCCGCGCGGTCGGCGAGGGAACAGTGGTCGGGACAGGCGTCGGAACAGGAGTGGGGCTGGGACTCGGCTTTGGCTGAGTCTGGGCGAGTACGGCGGCGGGTTTTCCGAGCGCGACGGCACCGATCAGGGAGAGGCCGAGACGTCGCAAAAAAGCGCGCCGGCCGACTGTCGCAACAACTGTGGAAAGACGTTGGGCAAGCAGGTGCCGGCGAGGTTGCACAAATCGAGTCTAACTGGCACGCGTCGTGCACGCCCAAGATGTTCCGAGGGGGAATACCGAACCACGAAACTTCGTTTTAGTCCTCGAACGTGCCTCACAGTCACCGGACAGCGCGAGGCCACGGGAGAATCGGCTGTAACGTCATCTGGCGCAAGTTCGTTTGTCCCAATGTCGCGCGCGTCGGGCGTTCGTGCGGCAGGGCTCGCAAGGCTTCGGCCCCGAAATTCTTGACGAGATTGATAAACGTGGTACCATGGGGTAGCAGACTTGTCCGCCGAGCGCGAGTTGTTAGTGGCAGCTTGCGGGGTGCGGCCCCAAGCCGCCGCCCCGTCCACGCATCGGTTGGGGCGGCTTTTTTGACCCCTGAAGCATGGGGACCCAGGAGTAACCAAACACAGTGAGCCTTGATCTTCTGCATGAAAGTGAAGAACTCCTCAGCAGCGAACTGACCGAGCGTGCGGATTCGGAGACGGAAACAGAAACTGCCGTCGCTGAGCCGATCAGCCGCTTCGGGCTGCTGTCCGAAGAATTATCGGGCGGCGCCGGGGCGATGTACCTCCGCGAAATCGCCCACCATGAGCTGCTTACGGCCCAGGAAGAGGTGTCGTTAGCGCAGCGGTTGGAGGCCGGCAAAGCTGCCCTGCGCGAGCTGGCCACCGCGGATGAGACGCTCGAGTCAGAACGACGCGTGGAGCTCGAGCATCAAGCCGAAGACGGCGAGCGGGCGCGACGGCGTCTGATCGAATGCAACCTGCGCCTGGTCGTGTCAGTCGCACGTCGCTATCTCGGTCGCGGTCTGTCGTTTCTGGACCTGGTCCAGGAAGGCAACATCGGCCTGCAGATCGGCGTCGAGAAGTACGATTGGCGGCGCGGCTTCCGCTTCAGCACGTACGTCTACTGGTGGATTCGGCAGGCCGTCACACGCGCGATCGCCGACCAGAGCCGCACGATTCGGCTACCCGTTCACGTCACCGAGTTTTTGACCAAGACAGCCCGCGCCGAGCGCGAGCTGGCCGCCGAACTCGGACGAGAGCCGACCGTCGACGAAGTTGCTCAGTTCCTGGACATTGACCCGGAGCGGATCAACGAGGCTCGGCGCGCGGCACGCATGCCACTCTCACTCGAGACACCGCTCGGCGAGGATGGCGAGTTGACACGCGGCGATCTGATTGGCGATGAGTCGGCTGCCGATCAGGCTCGCGAATCGTCTGAGGCATC
>DASYKL010000196.1:0-1876 GCA_035995405.1 Chloroflexota bacterium | reverse complement strand
CACATGGCCTGGGAAACGCAGGGGCCGGTCGCCGACCGGACCACCGAGCACCTCAGCTATTCGGATCGCGGCATCGCCTTTTTCCGCAAGCTGACGAGGGAACAGATCGAGCGTGTGCAGAACGGACTGGATCCGATGGGTGTGATCCGTGAGGCTGACCACCCGATGATCGACACCAATATTGACGAGTCGACCAAGGTCGAAGGTGGTGACAGACCCGTTGGCATCGGGGTACCGGCTTAGCCGGTCCCCGACGCACTGGCCCGCTTAGACATACAGGATCTGCTGATAGATAAGCGTCGCGATGAACAGAAACACGAGCGTTCCGCATGAGCAGGCGCTCCGACGGCGCACTGACCGCGGCGCTCAGCCCGACAGCGCGATCAGGGCGGCGTTGACGATGTGGCCGCTGTCAATTCCGGCGTAGTCATAGAGCGCGTCTCGGGCACCGGATTGGCCAAACGTATCCATGCCCAGCGGGACGGTGCGTTGGCCAAAGACCGAGCCGAGAAAAGCCAGCGCGTGGCTAGCGCCATCGAGGACCGTCACCAGTGGCGCGCCACGCTCGCTGTCGCGAATCAGCACCTCGCCGATATGGCCGTGGCTGGCGGGAACACGGGCGCTGCGAATGGCGGCCAGGCGTGAGCTCTGCCACTCGCTGTACAGGCGGTCGGCGCTCGTGATGTTGAGCACGGTGGCGGCAACGCCTTCATCGGCCAGTTCGGCGGCTGCCTGGAGGACTTCCGGCACGATCGGCCCGGCCGCCGCCAGAACGACGCGTGGACCATCCGCGACCCGCGGCTCGAGCAGTCGGTAGCCGCCGCGCAGAACCTGGCGGCGCAATTCGGCCTCGCCAACACGTGCCAACGCAGTATCGAATGGTGTCTGGTCGATCACCCGCGTGCTCAGTCGCAAGTAAGAACTGACGCCCGCCTGTCGGTCGAGACATTGGCGCAGCGCTTCGAGCAGGACCCACTCCGTTTCGCGCCCGAAGCAAGGCTCGTACAAACGCAGATTCGGCAGCTCGAGCCCGATGGAGGGTGTGATGGCGCTCTGGTGCGCCCCACCTTCCGGACTGAGCGTGACACCCGCTGGCGTACCAGCAAAAACGAACTTGCTGCCCGAGTAGACGCTGTAGATGAGCGCATCCAACCCACGACAGACGAACGGGTCGTACACGGTGCCGACGGGCAGCAATAGCTCGCCGTTGAGTTCGTGGCTCAGGCCGAGTTGGCCGAGCAGCATGAACAGGTTCATCTCGCTAATGCCGAGCTCGATGTGCTGGCCGCGCGGCCCGGGCTCCCAGCGCAACAGACGCGGCACGGCGGTCGGCGGTGCTTGCCACGGGTTTTCGGCCCACACGCCAGTGCGATTGACCCAACCGCCCAGGTTCGTCGAGATGGTCACATCCGGACTGGCGGTGACGAGGCGCTCGGCCACGGGTCCACCGAGCCGCGCCAGCTCCACCAGGGCAGTACCAAACACCTCCTGGGTGGAGGCGCTGTGTCCAATACGGCTGGGCAGCGAATCGGGCACATCGCTCGCCCGCACCGCCGGCGCTGGCGTGGCTGGCCGCGACCCATGAGGGTAGAGTCGGGCGGCCGCCTCGCGGCACAGGCGATCCTCGGCCGAGCGCGCCGAAAAGCCGGCCCAGTCGTCCTCAGCGGGCACGGCGAGCTGGGTGCGGAGCGCGTCGATTTGCTCGGGCGACAACAGCGCGGCGTGGTTGAGCGGGTCGCCGGCGAAGGGCAGGCCCCAGCCTTTCATCGTGTACGCGAACAGCACCGTTGGTCGGTCGGTCGACACATCCGCGGCGTGAAAGGCGGTGAGGATTTCATTCAGGTCGTGGCCCCCGAGATCACCGAGGAGCCCTGGC